>NZ_VWWG01000011.1:0-82360 GCF_011753085.1 Burkholderia sp. Tr-862 | reverse complement strand
CGTGACCGTGCGCGCGCGGACCGGTGCGTCCGCGGCGCTCGCGGGCGCCTTCGCGCGCTGGAATTCCGAGCCGACCGCGAGCACGCGCGCGCGCCGCACGACCGTCTCCGCTTCAAACGTGCCGGGCGTCGTCGCGGAACCGCCGATCTGCTGCGTGAGCACCACGTCGACGAAGTCGCCCGGCTGGATCAGCCCCGCGTTGCCCGACACGTCGTCGACCGGCACCGAGATCGCGCGCATGCCGGGCTGCAGCGCTGCCGCGAGAAAATCCGGCGCGCCCGCCGGAATCACGTTGTCCGCGCGGATCGGCGCGCCCGCGTCGACACGGTTGCGCAGCAGCGCGCCCTTCAGGTCCGCGCCCGGTTGCGATTCGACGAACGCGCCGGCCGGCACCTGCGTGCGCGGCATGGGTTTCCACGCGAGATCGTTGTCGCGTAGCAGCAGCCCTTCGGGAAGATCCGCCGCCGCGACCCGCACGCGTACCTCGGCCGGGTCGCCGGGAGGCGCAGGTGTCGACGCGGAAACATACAACTGGCGCAGGATGAACGCACCGATGCCGGCAGCGATGATCAGCACGGCCATTCTCAGGGGTTTGGGCATGGCGGCGCGCGTCCCCCGGGCTAGGTAAGCGAAAGTGCGTGAGGGAACGGCGCCCAGACGGCCAGCACGCCGCCGAGCGCAAGCGCGATGCCGTACGGCACGCCGCGCGTCGCCATCGTGTGCGCAGGCGCGATGCGACGCTGCCGTGCGACGGCCGCAAGCGTGGCGAGGCCGCACGCGGCGCCGCTCGCGCCGACGATCGTCAGCACCGGCAACGCGAGCGTCGGACCAGCCCACAGGAATACCGCCGCCGCCAGCTTCACGTCGCCGCCGCCGAGCCAGCCCGCGTGACGCAGCGCGCCGAACACCACCAGCATCGCCGCGGCGGTCGCGACGTGACCGGCGAGTGGCGCGAGCCCTTCGTGCACGAGCGCCGCCGCGACCAGGTACAGCATCGCGAACGCCAGCACGGCGCGATTGGACACGCGCCGCTCGCGCAGGTCCTGCGCCGCGATCGACACCAGCACGAGCGTTGCCGCCAGCTGTACGAGATAGAGCATCGGAGAGCCGTCCATCGGCGCGCCCCGGCTGGATACGTCGTACCGCTGCGGATCCGTGCGTTCGTCGGCGGCGCGCGGGTTCAGGAGATCAGATCAGCGAGGTGACCTTGTTGACCAGCTGCGTGAATATGGCCTGCAGGCCTTGCGCGCCGCTGAGGTACGTGCCAACCGCCGCGAGTGCAACCACGATGATGCCGGCCAGCACTGCGTATTCGAGCGAACTGACGCCCCGTTCATCGCGCAACAAGGACTTGACGTATTGCAGCATGACTCCCTCCGTGTGACGGGGTCGGTGATCGACCGTTGAATGTAAAGACGCTGCGTTGCTTCTGTGGCGGCGCATGGCGTTCGCCCATTCACGACTCATGCGGCGGCCCGGGCATCGGGCCGTTCGCATCCCCCGGAATCCTTTCGATCGCTGCAACGCGCGGGGTACGGCAACGCATCTGCCGGTACTTCGCGCGTTTTGTTGCGTGACCGCATTTGACACGATGCGGATCCCGCCGTTTCGTCTAGTGTATAGATAATTTTTTGGAGGATTTCAAATTATTTAGCGTCGGAGTGTATTTATGGACGGCACCCTTCAGCAATGGAATACAGGCACACCGCTTACCACTTTCTCGCCGCGGCACGCAAGGTCTGTCGCGGCTCGGCGTAAGAATGTCAACGATGACACGCATCATCGCTGCTGGCGGATGATTCAATATTTTTTGCTCGGCTTTTCCAAATTCACTTGATTCGCCTCTGCAAATATGTAAACGGCATTCACGCCCACTTACCGGCAATCTTTTCGCGCCTGCCGATTTGACCGGGAAAATATTCCACGTCCCGATCGAACGGCCCGATACCGCGCACGAGTCGCTCAGCATGACGACACATATCGATCGTCACGACGCGCGCTAAGGTTGTGACGATTCATCGGTTCCGGTTTCGCGCGGCCCCTGCTTGAATGGAGATCCGACCGACCCGAACCAGGAGACTCCCGATGTCCGACGTCCAGCATGCCGCTCACCCGTCATCGCATGCGTCGCACGCCGCTGCGCCGCACACGGCCGGCGCACCGCTTCAGCTGCGCCAGGTCGCCGGCCGGATCGGCGCCGAGATCGCCGGCGTCCGGCTGTCGAGCACGCTTGACGACGCGACGTTCGACGCCATCCAGGCCGCACTGCTGCGCCACAAGGTGCTGTTCTTCCGCAACCAGGACCATCTCGACGACACCGCGCAGGAAGCATTCGCACGTCGCTTCGGCGACACCGTCGCGCATCCGACCGTGCCGCCAGTCGACGGCAGCGCGCACCTGCTCGAACTCGATTCCGCGCACGGCGCGCGCGCCAACTCGTGGCACACCGACGTGACGTTCGTCGACGCGTACCCGAAGGTGTCGATCCTGCGCGCGGTCGTAATTCCGCCATTCGGCGGCGACACGGTGTGGGCCAACACTGCAGCCGCGTATGCGCACCTGCCGGAGCCGCTGCGCGCGCTCGCCGACACGCTGTGGGCGCTGCACACGAACGCCTACGACTACGCGTCGACGCACGTGCACGCCGACGACACGCAACTGAAACGCTACCGCGAAGTGTTCACGTCGACCGTCTACGAAACCGAACACCCGGTCGTGCGCGTGCATCCGGAGACCGGCGAGCGCACGCTCGTGCTCGGGCATTTCGTGCAGAAGATCAAAGGGCTGTCGTCGCAGGATTCCGCGCATCTGCTGCAGGTGCTGCACGAACACGTGACGCGCCTCGAGAACACCGTGCGCTGGCGCTGGCAGCAAGGCGATGTCGCGATCTGGGACAACCGCGCGACGCAGCACTATGCGATCAACGATTACGGCGATGCGCGCCGCGTCGTGCGCCGCGCGACCGTTCACGGCGATGTGCCGGTGGGCATCGACGGTCGCCGCAGCGTCGTGCTGAAGGGGCCGGGCGCGACACTGCAATGACGTGCGCCGCGCACGGTGCGCGGCGTCAGCCGCGGCCGTGCGGGTGCGATTCCTGCATTCCTGCGTTCGTGCGTTCCTGCATTTCCGACAGGACGATCCGGCCACGACCGTCCCGCCACCAGGCCGACGCGTGCATGCGCAACGATGTCGTCGGCCGGCCGCCCCGTTCACTTGCACCAGCAGCGGCGCATGAGTCGCATCCGTCGCGCTCGAAGGCTCGAAGGCTCGCCGGTCGAGACAGCTGCTGCACTCGCGCTGAACCGAACATCGCGTGGACCGCCGGCGCGCCCCGCACGCGCCGGCTTCCCTGCTTCAATCCAGCCACACGCCGTCGAACCGGTGGCCGCCGAGCGGCGAGAACGTCACCCCGTGCACGCGCTTCGAAATCGGCAGCGACACGATCGACGTCGCGATCGGCGTGAACGGCACCTGATCCTTGAACACGACCTGCGCCTGCTCGTAAAGCGACGTGCGTTTCGCGACGTCCGCGTTCGTGCGCGCCGCGCTCACGAGCCGCTCGAAATCCGCGTTGCACCACTTCGCGAGATTGCTGCCGTGCACCGCATCGCAACCGAGCAGCGTGCCGAGCCAGTTGTCGGGGTCGCCGTTGTCGCCCGACCAGCCGTACAGGATCGCGTCGTGCTGCCCGTCGCGTTTCGCGCGGCGGTTGTATTCGCCCCATTCGTAACTGACGATCTTCGCGCGCACGCCGATCTTCGCCCAGTCCTGCTGGATCAGTTGCGCCATCAGCTGCGCGTTCGGGTTGTACGGGCGCTGCACCGGCATCGCCCACAGCGTCAGGTCGAAGCCGTTCGGGAATCCCGCCTGCGCGAGGAGCGCCTTCGCGGCGGCCGGATCGCGCGGCGCGTCCTTCAGGCGCGGGTTGTACGACCATTGCGCGGGCGGCATCGGGTTCGTCGCGATCGTCGCGTCGCCGTTGAACACCGTCTTGACGATCGCCGTCTTGTCGATCGCGATGTCGAGCGCGCGCCGCACGTCGACGCGATCGAGCGGCGGATGCTGCGTGTTGTACGCGACGAAGCCGACGTTAAAACCGGTCCCCGAAAACAGCGTCAGCTTCGGATCGCGCCGCACCGTCTCGAGATCGGCCGGTCGCGGGAACACCGACACCTGGCACTCGCCGGCCGTGAGCTTCTGCAGGCGCGCGGCCGGATCGGGCGTGATCGCGAACACGAGATGCGCGAGCTTCACGTCGTCCGGTTTCCAGTAGTCGGGGTTCGCGTCGTAGCGGATCACCGCGTCCTTCTGGTACGCACGCAGCTGGAACGGCCCGGTGCCGACCGGAAGCTGGTTGATGTCGGCCTCGCGGTGGTGAGTCGCCAACTGAGACGCATATTCGGCCGACAGGATCGACGCGAACGCCATCGCGAGATTGCGCACGAACACGACGTCGGGCGACTTCAGCACGAAGCGCACCGTGTCGTCGTCGACCTTGTCGATGCGCTCGATGTTGCGGTCGAAACCGAGATCGCTGAAGTACGGGAAGCTGACCGGGTGGGCCTTGCGGAACGGACTGTCGGGGTCGAGCATCCGGCGGAACGTGAACACGACGTCGTCGGCCTGGAACGGACGCGTCGGCTTGAACCACGCGGTCGTCTGGAACTTCACGCCGCGCCGCAGGTGGAACGTGTAGACGCGCTGGTCGGACGACACGTCCCAGCTCGTCGCGAGCGACGGGACGAGATCGAGCGTGCCGCGCTTGAACTGCACGAGCCCGTTGTAGATCGTGTACGTGCTCGCGTCGAAATCGGTGCTGGTCGTGTGCTGGCCAGGATCGAAGCCGGCGGGGCTGCCTTCGCTGCAGTACACGAGCGTCTTGCCGGCCGGCGCGGCGAACGCGTGCGTGAACCCGCCGGCAAGCAGCAGCGACGCGGCCATGGCGCGCAACGCCACGACGGCAACGGACGTGCGCCGCGCACGATGCGCGGCGGATGAGACGAATGAAAGCTTCATGGTGGCGCTCGGACAGGACTGTCATGCGAATGACGACCGCCGATCTTCGCGCGCCGCCCGCCGATCGCTTACCAATTATTTCCGCGTTGCTTATCGCGGCGGATGCATCTCGCTGCCGCTGCATCGGATTGTCCATGCGAGCGCCGCGGACATGTCGACGAACCTCGACGCGACGGCCTACGCCGCGCACCGCCGCGCGCCGCCTTCCGGCCCCCTGCAGGTTCTCCGGAATTGGCGCATCGTATCGGTTGGCCGACGCCGGCACCGGCGCGCGGGGATCCGCCCGGCGCGCACGTTCCGGCACGGCGCGCTGCCGGCGCGCCGCCCTTCCTGGAGGACCCACGATGTCGATCAGCCCCGATACGCCCTCTCGTCCCGTGAAGTCGCCGGGCCCCGATCATCCGATCACGATCGAGCCGCATCCGTCGCGCGTCGTGGTCAAGGTGGCCGGCAAGACCGTCGCCGACACGCGCCGCGCGCTGGCGCTGCGCGAGGCCAGCTATCCGGTCGTGTTCTACATTCCGCGCGAGGATGCCGACATGTCGCTGCTGCAACGGACCGACCATGCGACCTACTGCCCGTACAAGGGCGATTGCGCGTACTACTCGATCCCCGCCGGCGGCGAACGCGCGACCAACGCGGTGTGGACGTACGAGCATCCGAATCCGGCCGTCGAATCGATTCGCGCGCACCTCGCGTTCTATCCGGACCGCGTCGACTCGATCGAGGAAAGCACGCTCGGCACCGATTGAGCGCGGCGGCGCGCTGCCGCCTCGTCGTTCACGTATCGCCCGGCCGCTGATTTGCATATGCGGATTCGTTGGTTGGCCGCCGGCCCGCGCGGCCGTATCGTCCTGAATCCGGCGCGGGCCTGCCGTGCGCATCGCCCGCAAACGGCTGCGTCCCGTGCTCCCGTGCGGATCGCGCCGCCAGCCCGCGCGCCCCGTGAACCCGCCAGCAGGACGCCTCGATGAACGACACCCCGCACGCCGACCTTGAAACGACCCCGGCCAACCCGCGCCGCCGCCACTGGCTGCATGGCGCGGCCGCCGGGCTGGCCGGGCTCGCGCTCGGCCCGCTCGCGGGCCTGCCCGCACGGGCCCAGGGCAGCGACAAGCGGCTGCGCATCGGCTTCCAGAAATACGGCAACTTCGTCGTGCTCAAGGCGCGCGGCACGCTCGAGAAACGGCTCGCGAGCCAGGGCGTGGCGGTGCAGTGGCTCGAGTTCCCGGCCGGTCCGCAATTGCTCGAGGGGCTGAACGCCGGCGCGATCGACGTCGGCACGGTCGGCGAGACGCCGCCGATCTTCGCGCAGGCCGCCGGTGTCGACTTCGTCTATATCGGCAACGAGCCGCCCGCGCCGCACGGCGAGGCGATCGTCGTGCTGCCCGATTCACCGATCCGCACCGTCGCGCAGCTGCGCGGCAAGAAGGTCGCGTTCAACAAGGGTTCGAACGTCCACTACCTGCTCGTGAAGGCGCTCGAACACGCGGGCCTCACGTACGCCGACATCCAGCCGATCTACCTGACGCCCGCCGATGCGCGCGCCGCGTTCGTGCAGCGCAGCGTCGACGCGTGGGTGATCTGGGATCCGTATCTGGCGGCCGCCGAACGGCAGCTCGGCGCGCGCGTGGTCGCGAACGGCGACGGGCTCGTGCGCAACACGCAGTACTACCTCGCCGCACGCAAGTATGCGGCCGCGCAACCGCAGGTGCTGCGCACGCTGCTCGACGAAGTCGACGCGGTCGACCGCTGGGGACGCGACAATGTTCCGGAAGTCGCGGCGCAACTGTCGCCGCTCGTCGGCCTCGACGCGCCGACGCTCGAAATCGCACTCAAGCGGGCCGGCTACGGCGTGCAGCCCATCACCGATGCGACGCTCGCGTATCAGCAGAAGATCGCCGACGCGTTCAGCACGCTGAAGCTGATTCCGGCCAAGGTGACGGTCGCCAACGCGCGCTGACGCTCCGCCGCTGCGACGCGTTACGGTGAACGCGTCGCGCCGATCCGCCGCCATTCGTCGTAATCGGTGACGAGGCCCGCCTCGTCCACCTCGATGTCGGCCGCATACGTGCCGCTCTCGTAGCGGTACACGCGTTCCGCCGTGCGCGCATAGCGCTGCTCGCCGCGCACGAGCTCGAACGCCGGGAAGCGCAGCCACGCGGTGTGGATGACGGTCGACGCGCCGACCGCCAGCCCGAGACGCCGGATCGGCAGCGTATTGGTCGATGGACTGAAACCGAGATCGATGTCGGTCGCGCCCGCGAGTGCCGGCGCGTCGGCGCCGTCGACGGTCCAGCGCCCCGCGTCGCATTCGATCTCGAGCTGCGTTGGCGGCGCCGCGCCGAGCCAGTGCGTCACGCGCACGGCACGCGTCAGCCAGTCGGCGCCGCACGCGATCGCATAGTCGACGCGAAACGGCGTGCCGTCGATCGCGCCCGCGACCGCCCCCGACAGATCGACGCCGTCACGCGTCTCGACGAGCCGGCACCATTCGGCCGTTTGCCAGGTCTGCGTGATCTGCCACGCGACGCATCGTGTGCGCGCCGCTTCGTCCCGTTGCGTCATGTCGTCTCCTGTCGAGCGTGTGAAGGCGATATTCACTCACGGCGCCGATGCTCGCACGTGCCACCTCGCAAGCCCGACGGCGAACTCGAATCGACCTGCAAGGATCCCGATCTGAAATAGCAGCGGCCGGTGGCGTTACACCACCGGCCGTCGCGCAGTCACGCGCGCCGCATCACCACGCGTGCCGATAGATCGCCAGCGCGTCGGCTTCCGTCACCTCGCGCGGATTGTTCACGAGCAGGCGCGTCTGCAACATCGCATCCGACGCCATGCGCGGCAGGTCGCCCTCGCCGATGCCGACCTCGCGCAGCGTGCGCGGGATGCCCGTCGCGACGATCAGCCGATCGATCTCGTCGATCAGCGCCTGCGTCCTCGCTTCGTCGCTGCCCGTCGCCGACGGCGCGACGATCGCCGCGAGCTCCGCATACAGCGGCGCGGCGGCCGGTGCGTTGAAGCGCAGCACATGCGGCAGCACGAGCGCGTTCGACAATCCGTGCGGCACATGGAAAATGCCGCCGACCGGATAGGCCAGCGCATGCACGGCCGCGACCGGCGCGTTCGCGAATGCCTGGCCGGCGAACATCGCGCCGACCAGCATCGCCTCGCGCGCGTGGCGATCGCGGCCGTCGTCGCACGCCTTCAGCAGGTTGCGCGACAGCAGCGTCAAGGCCTGCACGGCCAGCATGTCGGACACCGGATTCTTCAGCCGCGACGACGTATAGGCCTCGATCGCATGCACCATCGCGTCGATGCCCGTCGCAGCCGTTGCCGCACGCGGCAGCCCGAGCGTCAGCTCGGCGTCGAGGATCGCGACGTCCGCGAACAGGTGCGGCGAAACGACGCCCATCTTGCGCGCCTCGCCGACCGTGACGATCGACACGGCCGTCACTTCGGAGCCGGTGCCGGCCGTGGTCGGCATCTGCACGAGCGGCAGCCGCGACGTTGCCACCTTGTCGACGCCGTACATGTCAGCCAGCGCCTGCCGCCCCGGCGCGAGCGCGGCGATCAGCTTCGCGACGTCCATCGACGAACCGCCGCCGAGGCCGAGCACGATCTCCGCGTCGGCCGCCACCGCCCGCGCGGTCGCTTCGAGCACCACGTGCTCGGGCGGATCGGCGATCACGTCGTCGATCACCGTCACCTGCCAGCCGTGCGCGGCGAGGCTCGCCAGCGCGGGCGCCAGCACGCCGCTGCGATGCAGGAACGCGTCGGTGACGACGCACAGTCGCGCGAGCGTCGGAAAGCGTTCGCGCAACACCGCGCCGAGCCGGCGCGCGGCGCCGAATTCGACGATCTGCGTCGGAACGGTACGGAATTGAAACGGGTTCATCGGGTGCCTCCCGGTGGCGTCGCCGTGCCGGTGTCCGGCTGCACCATGTAGCACGTCACGTCGCGGCGATCGAGCAACGGAATGATCGCGCCGACACCGATCCGCTGGAAATGCGGCGTTTCCCGATGCACGTCGAGGCCGTCGGCCTCGCGGTAACGCTCGAGGATCACGATGTGGTCAGGCTCGACCGGCGAGCGGAAGTACGCATAGTCGAGGTTTTTCGGCTCGGTGCGCGTGAGCGGCGCGAGTTCCGCGAGCAGCTCGATCACGCGGTCGCCGTTGCCGGGTTTCGCGAAGAAATGGGCGATGACCTGCAGGTAGGGTTCGTTCATGCTGCGCTCCGTATTCGCCAGCAGCCCGTCGGGACGGGGCGTGATTCCACAATGCGCGGTCGCCGGTCGATACCGCTCATCGAACGGGGCGCTCGGCTGCCCGACACGGCGCCGACACCTCGACGTCGCATTGTATTGAATCGGCGCGCCGTGCGCAGCGCGTCGTCACGCGCCCCGCTGCAGCGGCCACTACCACGGCACCGTGCGCCCCTGGTAATCGAGGTATTCGAGCCCCGCGCGCCGCTGCTTCCCGATCAGCACGTTCACGAGACTCGGCACGCTTTCGTCGATCGTCAGTCGCGCATCGGGGCCGCCGAGTTCCGTGCGGACCCAGCCCGGCGCCATCAGCACCATCGCGCGCGGCGTCCCGGCCTGACGCGCCGCGAAGCTGCGCATGAACTGGTTCAGCGCGGCCTTGCTGCCGCGGTAGACCTCGCGCATGCCGCTGACGTTGTTCGCGACACTGCCCTGCCCCGACGACATCGCGCCGATCAGGCCGTCCGCGGTCACGAGATCGTGCAACGCCTCGATCACGCGCATCGGCGCCAGCGCGTTCGTGATCATCACGCGCACGAACTCGTCGGTCGTGACCTCGCCGATCGTTTCGTTCGGATCGTTGGTCGTGCCGGCATTCACGAACAGCATGTCGAAGCGCCGGCCCGACAGGCGCGCGCGCAACGCCGCCAGTTGTTCCGGCTCGCAGATGTCGAGCGTGTCGATCTCAAGCCGTCCGTCGAAGCGCTCGGCGAGCTCATGCAGCTGGGTGCGCCCCGATCCGGCGCGGACGGTGCCGGTGACATGCCAGCCCTTGTGCAGGAATTGCTCCGCCATCGCGAGCCCGAGGCCGCGCGAGGCCGCGACGAGCAGGATCGAGGGTGTGCTGGCGTTCGATACAGTCGATTGCATGGGTTCCACCTTTGCCGAAGTCCGTCATCCGGCCACTATAGGCGCGCACCCTCGCATGCACCAGACGCACCGAATTCAATCGATAGTTGCGTCAAACGCCGCGTCACCTCACGCGATGTCGTATGCTGTCCGGATGGAAGACATCGACCTGAACCTCGTCACCGCGCTCGACGTGCTGCTGACCGAAGGGAGCGTGACCGGGGCCGCGCGCCGGCTCGGACTGAGCACCTCCGCGATGAGCCGCACGCTCACGCGGCTGCGCACCGCGACCGGCGATCCACTGCTCGTGCGCGCCGGACGCAAGCTCGTGCCGACGCCGCACGCGGCGGCACTGCGCGATCGCGTGCATGCCATCGCGGTCGATGCGCGTGCCGTGCTTCGGCCGGCCACGGCCGACATCGACATGACGACGCTCTCATCCACGTTCACCCTCCGCGCGGCCGCATCGTTCATGGACATGCTCGCCGGCCCGGTGGTCGCCGCGATCGGCGACATCGCGCCCGGCGTGCGCGTGCGTTTCGTCCCGAAGCCCGACCGCGATCCGGGGCCGCTGCGCGACGGTACGGTCGACCTGGAAATCGGCAAGCGCGGCGACGACGCGCCCGAACTGCACACGCGCGAGCTCTTTCACGACTCGCACGTCGCGGTGGCGCGCGCCGGGCATCCGCTGTTCGCGGCGGCCAGAATCACGCCCGCGCGCTACGCGGCGTGCCGTCATGTGATCGCAGCGCAGCTCGGCGACTTCGGCGGCCCGACGAACGAGGCGGCCGACACGCCCGCACCCGCCCACACCGTGCAGGTCGTGGTGCCCGGCTATCCCGATGCGATGCGCGTCGCGGCCGGCACCGACCTGATTGCGCTCGTGCCGCGCTCGAGCCTCGGCAACGCATTCACGCCGGGGCTCGTGGACGCACTCGGGCTGCGCAGCTTCGCGATACCGGTCCGGCTGCCCGAAATTCTGATCTCCGCGCTATGGCATCCGCGCATGCACGGCGACCCCGTCCATCGCCGGCTGCGCGATGCCGTCATCGACGTGTGCAGGCGCGCGTATCCGGCGGCCCGCGCCCCACGCGCACCGGCGCGCGGCACGAAACCGCGCGGCCTCGGCTGAAGCGTCGCGATCCGCACGAAACGCTCGCGAGACAGGCAGCAGCCAGCCGACGATCCACAAGCTCGCCGCCGCGTGCTCGGCGGCACGCATCCGGCGCCGCTTTCCCGCCTCCCGACCCCTGCATCGCGCGCGGGCCGCGCCGCAGGGCCCATCGGCTAAAATGCCGCACTTTCCACCTTGTCCGGCCCGCTCGCCATGCAACCCGCTTCCCCCGCCCGATCCGCCTCCCCCGGCGCCGCCGACGCAGATCCGTCGCACGACCTCGTCTATGGCCCCAATGACCGGCCCGCGCCGATGGTCGCCTTCGTCGCCGCGCTGCAGCACCTGCTGGCGATCATCGTGCCGATCGTCACGCCCGGCCTGCTGATCTGCCAGGCGCTCGGCGTCTCGAGCCGGGATACCACGCTTATCGTGTCGATGTCGCTGGTGATTTCCGGCATCGCCACCTTCGTGCAGTGCAAGCGCTTCGGCCCGCTGGGCGCCGGCCTGCTGATCGTGCAGGGCACCAGCTTCAACTTCGTCGGCCCGCTGATCGCCGGCGGCAGCGTGATGGTCAAGCAGGGCACGCCGGTCGAGACCGTGATGGCTGCGATCTTCGGCGTCGTGATCGCCGGTTCGTTCGTCGAGATGAGCGTGTCGCGCATCCTGCCGTTCGTGAAGCGCCTGATCACGCCGCTCGTCACCGGCATCGTCGTGCTGCTGATCGGCCTCACGCTGATCAAGGTCGGCCTCATCAGCATGGGCGGCGGCTACGGCGCGATGGCCAACGGCACGTTCGCGAGCGCGCAGAACCTGACGCTGTCGTGCCTCGTGCTCGGCACGATCATCCTGCTGAACCGCGTGCCGATCGTGTGGGTGCGCAGCACCGCGCTCGTGATCGCACTCGTGATCGGCTATGCCGCGGCCGCCGTGCTCGGCCGCCTCGACTTCACCGGCGTGCATCAGGCCGCGCTGTTCCAGGTCCCGACGCCGCTGCACTTCGGCATCGGCTTCTCGTGGTCGCTGTTCGTGCCGATGCTGATCATCTATCTCGTCACGTCGCTCGAAGCGATCGGCGACGTCACCGCCACCAGCAAGATCTCGAAGGAGCCGATCGAAGGGCCGGTGTGGATGCAGCGGATCAAGGGCGGCGTGCTCGTGAACGGCGCGAACTCGCTGCTGGCTGGCGTGTTCAATACGTTCCCGAGCTCCGTGTTCGCGCAGAACAACGGCGTGATCCAGATTACCGGCGTCGCGAGCCGCCACGTCGGCATCTGGATCGCGGGCATGCTCGTGGTGCTCGGCCTGTTCCCGGTCGTCGCCGGCGCGCTGCAGGCCGTGCCGGAGCCCGTGCTCGGCGGTGCGGCGATGGTGATGTTCGGCGCGGTGGCCGCGTCGGGCATCAACATCCTGTCCGGCATCCAGCTCGATCGCCGCGCGCTGCTGATCATCGCGGTGTCGCTCGCGCTCGGCCTCGGCGTGTCGCAAGTGCCGGACATTCTGAACAGCCTGCCGCATGCCCTGAAGAACGTGCTGGAATCGGGCGTCGCCACGGGCGGTATCTGTGCGCTCGTGATGAACTGGTTCTTGCCGGAACAGAAGTAACGCTGGCGGCTCCATGACGACGCGACCCGGCGGGCGGGCCGCGTCGCGCTCGACGCCCCGGCTTGGCCGGGCGCCCGACACTCGCTAGAATCGGCCCATGCCTCAAGCCCCTCTCTCCACGAACACGCCGGAAGCCATTGCCGTTCCCGTCAAGGAACGGGCGACCATCGTCTGCTACCGCGAAGAACAGGTCTTGCTCGTTGCGCGCGCGACGTCGCGCTGGGCGCTGCCAGGCGGCACGATCAAGCGCGGAGAAACGCCGCTCGAAGCCGCGCATCGGGAACTGCAGGAAGAGACGGGCCTGACCGGCCAGCATCTCGTCTACTCGATGCAGTTCACCGGGCTCGCGAAGGTGCATCACGTGTTCTTCGCGGAAGTCGGCCCGGACCAGACGCCGCAGGCGAGCAACGAGATCGAGAAGTGCAAGTGGTTTCGCATCGACAGCGTCGACGCAGTACGCACGAGCATCCCGACCAAGCGCATCGTCGAGCTCGTCTACCGCCACGAACTCCTCAAGTAAGTAGACGCCCCCCAACGGCTCGCACGAGCCGATATGATGCGCCCGCGGTCCGTCGTCGCGTTCCCTTCCAAGCGAGCTGCAGATGAACAGTGCGTACACCTACCGCGGATACACCATCGACGTCCGCTGCGAATTCCGGCTCGACGAACCGCGCGACCACACGCCGCCGCCCGACACGCTCCGGTTCGGGTTCGTCGCGGTCGTGCAGGTGCGCACGGCCGGCAGCGCGCCGCGTCTGCTCGTGCCGGTCCGCCTCGCAGACGATGGCGGCCGCCTGTTCGACAACACGCTCAATGCGTTGGGCGCAGGCCGAGCGGCCGGCGAAATCATCGTCGACGATCTGTTGGTCGATTGCGGCTCAGCCGACGGGCGAGCGCATTCCTGAGCCGGGGGCCGGCCTCGAACGTGCTGCGCGGATCAGCGGCGTGCCGACGCTCAGTGCAGGCGCTTTCTTCGCAGTTCGTGCGTGGAATAGACGACGAGGAAGATACCCAGCATCGCGACGCCGGATGCAATGAAGTCGTTTGCGGTTCCCGCGCTGTTCAGCGATTTCGGGAAGATGCCGAGACTCAGTCCTGCAGCAGCCAGGAGCACGCCTGCCGCCACACCCCACACCGGTCCGGTGGTCTTTTCGATTGTGTTTTTCATACAGCACCCGTCTACAGTTATTGCCTGAGCGGTATCGGCGCATCGCACACGCATCTACCGTCCGTGCCTCGACTATAGCGAGGAAAAAATTAATACGGGTTCGGTGCTTTTACCCATCAAGTTTTTTGCGGCCGTAATCGTGCGGCGTCGCGGGCCGCCGGCATTCATCAGACGAATCGCGGAGATTCGGCCGCCAGCAGCGGCTTTCCCGCCGTTGCATCGCCATTCGCAATCGACCGGCAGCAGTCCTTACGCTCCGACGCACAATTTACCGTTCGTTTCAAAGCCGTCCACATTCCGGGCATTCCCGACCACTATGCTTCGTTGCATCCACAATCAAATCGGAGGGGGCGAAACCATGAACAACCACTTGTGGAAGGCCGCGCTGTGTGCGGCCATGGTGCCGTTTGCGCTGGCGGGTTGCGACGGCGGCGACGATGGCGGCGGCGTGCAGACCGGCACGCTGCATGTCGCGATGACCGATTCGCCTTCATGCGGATTCGACCACGTCTACGTGACCGTCTCCCAAGTGCGAGTCAATGCGAATACGAATGCTTCCGATAACGATGCAGGCTGGTCGACGATCACGCTGGCGACCCCGCGGAAGATCGACCTGCTGTCGCTGACCAACGGCGTGCTCGCCGATATCGGTCAGACCGCGCTGCCGGCCGGCCAGTATCAGCAGGTCCGCCTCGTTCTCGCGCAGAACCAGGGCAACAATCTCGCGAACTCGGTCGTTCCGACGGGCGGCACCGAGCAGGCGCTTGCGACGCCGAGCGCGACGCAAAGCGGTTACAAGATCATCCAGCCCTTCACGGTGGAACCGAACACGCTCGTCGACCTCGTGCTCGACTTCAACGCATGCAAGTCGATCGTTCAGCGCGGCAACGGCACGTACGCGCTGAAGCCGGTCGTCACCGCGATCCCGACCGTCGTGAGCGGCGCGATCTCCGGCTATGTCGCACCGGCCGAAGCCGGCGCGACCGTGTATGCGGAACAGGGTGGCAAGGTGGTCAGGGGCACCGTTGCCGACAGCACCGGGAAGTTCGTGCTGTCGCCGCTGATCCAGAGTTCGACGCAAGGCAACTACGACGTCGTGATCGTGCAGAATAACTTCGCGTCGGGCATCGTGCGCACGGTTCCGGTCGTTGTGAACACGACCACGGCAGTGTCGGTGTCGAACGCCCCAATCACGCTGCCGGCCTCGACGATGAGCACGGTCAGCGGCACGGTGACGGCAAGCGCCGACGCGTTCGTGCGGGCATTGCAGACCGTCGATGCCAACGCGTACGAGATCACGTCGATCAACGCGAACATGGACAACGGCGCCTATGCGCTCAACGTGCCCACGGCCGCACCGATCGTCGGTACGTACTCGGGCTCGCTGCCGGTCGCGCTGGCTGCGTCGCCGGCTGCCGCGGCACAATATACGATCGAGGCGGACGCGGCGTCGGGCGCAACGCAATCGACGAACGTCAACGCAACGACCAGCCAGTCGAACGTCAATTTCAGCTTCTGACGGACGCATCGGCAGCATCAACGAAAGGGCCTCGCGGCCCTTTCCTCGATAACGGGAGAACGAAGTGAAGAAAGCGGTTATCGCACTGCTCGCCGCGGCGAGCGTGGTCGGCGCGCTCGGCGGGTGCGTCGCATACGTTCCGGGTCCGCCGGTCGTGGTCGCACCGCAGGGCGGCCCGGGCAACGGATTCTGCCCGCCCGGACAGGCGAAGAAAGGCAATTGCTGATTGCATGAGGCCCGCGGAAAGCGGGCCTTTTTCATGGTGCCTGCATGGGCGCAGGAAGCGTGATGGCGCATGCGGCGATTGGCTGGATTCCATGTTGGCGGAAGGCAGCCGATGCCAACCATCGATCGCAGACACCCGCCAGCCCCCCCCAATTGCAGATAGCTACCTACCCACGACCCTCCCCATATCGGGCCCGGCAGCAATCCAATATCGGCCTCAGTGCCTTACTGGTGAAGGGCGTTCGACGAGAGTGTCAATTGTGCGAACTGAAACCACCAATCAAGTGGTCAGTTCCAACGTGCAACAGATGCACTTCCACCGCGAGATCGACGCTGCCCCCGGATTCCTCGAGGCGCTTCTTCAGGTGAGCATTCGTCTGCCGCAGCTAATTTGAATCCGCCTGCGCGAACCCTTGAGTCAGATCGAAAGCGTCGAGGATCGTCGCCGATGTCCTGGCCATGCGCTTGGCCATTGCGTCCGGATGCTCGCGCGAGGGGCCCTGGCGAAGCCAATGAACCGCCGTCCAGACCAGGCCACCGCCCAATACGGTCAGGCAATCCCCTTCCGCTTCCGTTCGGGTTCCTTCATAGGGTGGGAGGATGCGGCCCGCGACGAAAGTAACGACGTCATCGAAAAACGCCGATGTCGCCGCGTCGTTGAATACGGTCAGATAGAAAGACTGATGGGCCTGCAAATGCTGAAGGATCAGCGCAGTTTCCATTTCCATCGACTTGACGAACGCGACGTTCGTCGGGTTCAGCTGCTTGCCCTGCTCCTCGACGAACGTGAATGCGTTCTCGAGCCTCACCAACGCCGCCCGCTGAGCGGCGACCTGAAGGTCCGGGAAGTGCTGATAGAAAGTGGGGCGAGCGACGCCTGCACGCTGCACCAGTTGAGCAATGCTGAGCGTGTTCAGCGGCGCCTCGTCGAGCAGTTCCGTCACGGCCCGGACGAGGGCATCGTAACTGCGCTGAAAGCGAGGATCAGCGGGATTAGGGCTTACATCAGGTGGCATAAAAAAGCTCTGGACACGTCGTTTTGTCTATTTTACATTCGTTCAATAGATTGAGCTACGACGCTTCGACATGTCCCTGTGAAAGGTGATTGAAATGAAATCCTCCGCCCTCGTTCCGCAACCGCCGCTGAAGCCCATCATCGGTCACCTGATGGAAGTCCTCGGCCCCTCGCCGCTCGCCAAGATGATGGACCTCGCGCGAACGTACGGGCCGGTCTACTGGTTCGAGGTGTTCGGACAAGGTTACTACGTCGTCAGCGGGCAGGCACTCGTCGATGAGGTATGCGACGAAAGCCGGTTTCAGAAGTCCGTGCACCAGTCTCTGCTCGAACTGCGACCGGCGATCGGCGACGGGCTGTTCACGGCATTCAGCGATGAACCGAACTGGGCAAAGGCGCATCGCGTGCTGATGCAGTCGTTCGGGCCCCTCAGCATCTGGTCGATGTTCGACAAGATGGTCGACATCGCCGATCAGATGTTTCTCTACTGGGAACGATTCGGCCCCGAGACGCCTGTCGACGTGTCCGATCACATGACGCGCCTGACACTCGATACGATCGCGCTGTGTGCGTTCGACTGCCGTTTCAACAGCTTCTACCGCGAAGACCAGCATCCGTTCGTGGACGCGATGGTCGACACGCTCAGCGAGGCCGGCAAGCGCGAGTTGCGGCCGAAACTGGTGTCGAAGCTGATGCTCAGCCGGAGCCGGAAGTTCGACGCGGATATCGAGGTCATGCGATCGCTCGCGACCAAAATGATCGAGGACAGGCGCAAGCATCCGCACGACAGCGAAGAGTCGATGGACCTGCTGGACCGGATGCTGAAGGGCGTCGATCCGGTGACCGGAGAAAAGCTCGACGACGAGAATATCGTCTTCCAGATGATCACGTTCCTGATCGCGGGGCATGAGACGACGAGCGGGCTCCTGTCGTTTGCCACCTATTTCCTTCTCAAGAACCCGGACGTACTGCAGCGAGCACGGGACATGGTCGACGAGGTCGTCGGTAACGACACCCCGCGGATCGAGCATTTGGCGCGACTGCGCTACATCGAGCAGATCCTGATGGAAACGTTGCGGATCTGGCCGACGGCGCCGGCCTTCGCCGTCACGCCGCTCGCCGACACCACGTTCGGCGGGAAATATGCCGTTTCTCCAGACGACATCATCATGATCCTGACGCCGATGCTGCATCGCGATACCAGCGTCTGGGGCGACGACGTCGAGGCGTTTCGTCCGGAGCGATTTGCACCGGAGCATGCGGAAAAGCTGCCGCCGAACGCGTGGAAACCGTTCGGCAATGGTGCGCGCGCCTGTATCGGCCGGCCGTTTGCGATGCAGGAAGCCCACCTCGTTCTGATCATGCTGCTTCAGCGATTCGACTTCTCCTTTGCCGATCCGGACTATGAGCTGAAAGTCGCCGAAACCCTCACGCTCAAGCCCACCGGCCTGCGTATCAACGTGCGGCCGCGGGCGCGAAGTGCACGCAAGGTGTCGAACGACACGCTTCGCGTCCACGCGAGCGCCCAACGCCCGAGCGTCGACCACGCTACGTCGATCGCCGACAACGACGCGTCGAAGATGCTTGTCCTGTTTGGCGGGAACACGGGTTCGTCGGAGTCGTTTGCCCGGCGCATCGCAGGCGACGCAGGCCGCCACGGCTTTCATGCCACCTGCGCCCCGCTCGATGCGTTCGCGGGAAAAATCGACGGGTTCCCCGCGATCGTGGTCGTCACGGCTTCCTACGAAGGCCAGCCGCCAGACAATGCGAGATCGTTTCTGCCGTATATCGAGGCGATGAGCAACGGAACGCTGGACGGAGTCAAGTTCTCCGTGCTTGGATGCGGCAACAAGCAGTGGGCAAGAACGTATCAGGCGATCCCGAAGCGCGTCGACGAAGCCTTCGAGAAAGCGGGCGCCACGCGCGTTCACGCCCGGGGCGAGCTCGATTCGGGCGGGGACTTCTTTGGCGAGTTCGACCGATGGTATGCCGAGCTCTGGAACCGCTTTGCGATCAGCTTCGGGAAGGAAGCGCCGGTTGCGCAAAATGGCCATCCCGCACTCAGCATCAACTTCCTCGATAACGTTCGCGAGAAATTGCTCAGCGTTGACGCCATGACGCTCGCCATCGTGACCGACAATCGAGAGCTGGTCGATATTAGCGCGCCGGGAAGCCGCTCGAAGAAGCACATCGAACTGAAGCTGCCGGAAACGATGACCTATCGCGCCGGCGATTACCTGGCCGTCCTGCCTCGCAACTCGAAACGTAACGTCGATCGGGTATTGCGCCGATTCCGGTTGAGCTGGGACACGCAGGTGGTCATCGAAGGGGCATCGAGCAATCCCCGCCTGCCGCTCGGCCAGGCCATCGGTTGCGGCGAACTGTTTTCGAGCTACGTCGAACTTGCCGTGCCGGCCACCCGCTCGCAAGTATCGACGCTGGCCGCCGCCACGCGCTGCCCACCAGAGAAAGTCGAGCTCGAGCGCCTGGGCGCCGGCGCGTTCGAATGCGAGATTCTGGAAAAGCGAACCACCGTCATCGATCTGCTCGAACGCTTCGGGTCCGTCGATTTGCCGTTCGACAAGTTCCTCGACATGCTGCCCGCGCTGAAAGCACGCCAGTACTCGATTTCATCGTCGCCGCTCTGGAAAGCGGATCACGTTACGCTGACGGTCGCCGTGGTCGATGCGCCCGCGCTTTCGGGCAACGGCCGCCACGAGGGGGTCGCGTCGTCGTATCTCGCACGGGCCGACGCGGGGGACGGTGTGTCCGTGGCGGTCAGGCCGTCGAATGCGCGCTTTCGGCCACCGGCCGAACCGGGTCTTCCGATGATCATGATTTGCGCGGGTTCCGGTATCGCCCCGTTCCGCGGCTTTCTGCAAGAGCGTGCGCTACAGAAAGAGCGGGGAGAGAACGTCGGCCCGTCGTTGCTGTTCTTCGGGATCGACGACCCGGACGTCGACTTTCTCTATCGCGACGAGCTCGCCGAGTGGGCGAACCGCGGTGTGGTCGACGTGATGCCGGCCTATTCGAACCGCCCGGAGCAAGGCGCTCGCTTCGTTCAAGACAAGGTATGGCTCGAGCGCGAGAAAATCGCCGCGCTGTTTGCGCAAGGCGCCATCGTCTATGTCTGCGGGGACGGCAAGAACATGGCTCCCGCCGTGCGGGCCACGCTGGGTCGGATCTACCAGGATGCAACAGGCGAGAACGACGAGAACGCTCGTGCATGGATCGACACGATGGAGCGCGAGCATGGCCGATATGTTGCCGATGTGTTCGCCTGATGCGCACGACGGCCATTCGGAATGCGGTTGTTGGGCGGGAGCCGACGCGCGCTTGATCGACTCCGCCGCGGTTTTCCCGCGTTCTCTCGACTAGCCTCCGGATTCCGGCCGGCCCCCGCTCGCCTTCCTCCTTCCGTCCGGCCCCGGTCGATCACCGACCGAACCGGATGGGCGATCCTTCCTATCCATTCGACACCACACCGCCATCACGCCTGTACGCCGGCCACCGAGGCCGGCCGGCCTTCGCGCCGCGTTCAGCGGATGGCCCTGTCCCTCTTGCCCATACCGCCACGGTCTCGTGTCGTTCACCGGCCAAATCATTCGGAAAGCGAACGGGTTAACCATGATCGACCCTGGGGGAGCATGATGATAATTTTTCATCGTCGCTTGACTTGATCATTCGACCATATTTGACGCGAACACCCCGGCTCATCGATTACCCGACGGCCTTGTCGTATCCGGCACCGAGCACTGGCCGTCGGACCGTCAGGCTGTCGAGACGGGGGTGTGGCGAGTATGCGCTCCGTTGACCATCGGGAACGGAATCAGCCGCATAAAGCCGGAGCATATACGGTCATTTGATCAAGTCAAATACTCAACTTCATTTCCGATATCGGATTCAGAAAGCGACGCTGCTTTGATTGACCCGTCCCCACCCCGTCGAGATAACCATGAGCGCATGTAGCCGGACCATTCAAGACTCTCTCCCCATCGTCCCCAAGACGACGAGCGCGCAGGAAATCGTGTCGCTGATGAATCGATACGGCGGCGTCCGGATCAAGGGCTACCTGTCGGAGGAACAAGTCGCGAACATCAATCGCGAAGTCGACGGCCCGCTCGAAGGGCTTCGCGAAGGGTCGTCGCACGACAATGAATTGATCAAGGCATTCCACGGCGCGTATACGAAGCGCCTGACGAACATGATCACGCACAGCAAGACCTTTGGCGGCGTGCTCGACGACGACCTGTTTCATGAACTCGGTGAGGTGCTATACCGTGAAGAGTCTGGCGACTGGTGGCTGTCGACCGCACAGGTGATCGACATCGGCCCGGGCAACACCGCGCAGATGCTGCATCGCGATGTCGGCAACTTCCCGCCGCTGTGCGCGCTCGGCGTCAACGGGCCGACGGTGTTTACGAACCTGATGATTGCCCTCACGCGCTTCACCGAAGAAAACGGCGCCACCCGAATCATTCCCGGAAGCCAGAACTGGGACGAGGACTACTTCGACAGCAAGGGCACGCCCGACATGACCATTGCCGCCGAGATGGATGCCGGCGACGCGTTGCTGTTCAGCGGAAAAGTGCTCCACGGCGGCGGCGCCAACGTGACGAAGAACGAGCGCCGGCGCGGGCTCACGCTGCCGATGCAACCGTCCTACCTGACGCCGGAGGAAGCGTATCCGTTCATCGTCGACATGGACATCGTGAGAAGCCTGTCCAAACGCGTGCAGCGAATCATCGGCTTCCGCTCCCAATATCCGGCTGGCACGCCGGGCCTGTGGCAAGTCGACTACGACGATATTGCAACGCACCTCGGCCTTTGAGCCGCACACACAAGCGTGCATACGGACGGGTTCGGACCATGCGGCTCCGACCTCCTTCACGCGGATGCGCGAAGTACTACACCTCACCATCGACGAGACAACCCATGACCATTGACCTGACCAATCGTGTTGCGATCGTGACCGGCGCCGGTGCCGGCCTCGGGCGCGAGCATGCGTTGCTGCTTGCCCGATTGGGGGCAAAGGTCGTGATCAACGATCTCGGCAGCGATGTGAATGGCAACGGCGGCTCCGCCACGGCCGCCCAGCGGGTCGTCGACGAAATCGTCGCGGCCGGCGGCGAGGCGATCGCGAACAGCGCATCGGTGACCCATTCCGAACAGGTTCGGTGCATGGTCGATCAGGCGCTTTCGCAATGGGGTCGTGTCGACATCCTGGTGAACAATGCCGGCATCCTGCGCGACAAGAGCTTCAGCAAGATGACGCTCGACGACTTTCGTGCGGTGATCGAGGTGCACCTGATGGGCGCGGTGAATTGTTCGAAGGCCGTGTGGGAAACCATGCGGGAGCAACGGTACGGCCGCATCGTGATGACGACGTCGTCGTCGGGCCTGTACGGCAATTTCGGGCAATCTAACTACGGCGCCGCGAAGATGGCGCTGGTTGGGCTGATGCAGACGCTGGCCATCGAAGGCGAGCGATACGACATTCGTGTGAACTGTCTGGCTCCGACGGCTGGCACGCGCATGCTCGAAGGCCTGATGTCGGCGGACACCCTCGACACGCTGTCGCCTGCGTCGGTCAGCCCCGCGGTAGCAGTGCTTGCCGGCGAAGACGCGCCCAACCGCACGATCCTGTGCGCAGGCGCGGGCAGCTTCGAGAGCGCACACATCACGCTGACGCCCGGCATCCATCTCGGGGCGGGCGACTACGTCGTGCACCAGCTCGCGCAGCGCCTTGGCGAGGTCACGAACCGGAACGGCGAGACCGTTCCTTCGTCCGGTGTGGCCCAGGGCGATCTCGAGCTCAAGAAGGCCGGCATCGCCGCCGCGAATGCACAGGCGCGGCCCCGTGCACGACAACGCGTGGACAGCGCTGCGCAAACCTGAACGTGCTGTACCGTCCGGCAGCGCGGTCGTGGCAATGAACACCATCACGCGCAGCCATGCCTGGGGGACCGATTTCCGGCGACGGTTATTCGGATTCCTCAGTTTTTGTCCTGCAGATTACGAAGCCAACCAAATCCCGCCCGCTCTATTTCATGACTAGCGAACTCACCCTCTCCCGTCGCGACGTGGAGTTCATTCTTTTCGACTGGCTGCAGGTCGAGTCTCTTGCCGGCAGGCCACGATATGCGGGGCAAGACCGCTTCGACTATACATCCGTGCTTGATGTCTACGAATCGCTCGCCACGGATCTCTTCAAGCCGCATAACAAGAAGAACGACAGCAACGAACCCGCATTCGACGGGGAGCGCGTCATCATCAATCCGGAAGTCGGCATCGCCTTGCGCGCATTTTCGGACGCCGGCCTGATCAGCGCGTCGTTCTCCGGCGAGTGGAACGGCATGAGCCTGCCGAGCACCGTGGAGCGGGCCGGTATGGCGTATTTGCTCGCAGCCAATCCGGGTACCGCGGGCTACGCGTTTCTGACGATCGCCAATGCCAATCTGCTCATGGCCCACGGCGAACGGGAGCGGGTGGAGCACTACGTGAAGGCCATGTCGGAAGGTCGGTGCTTCGGCACGATGTGCCTGTCGGAACCGCAAGCCGGGTCGAGCCTTGCCGACATCCGCACGCGTGCGGTCCCGAGCAAGGACGGCCGCTACCGCCTGTTCGGCAACAAGATGTGGATTTCAGGCGGCGATCACGAGCTTGCCGAGAATATCGTCCACCTGGTGCTGGCAAAAATTCCCGATGAGAACGGCCGGCTTCCGCCGGGCACCCAGGGCATCTCGCTCTTCACGGTTCCGCGCAAGTTGATCGGCCCGGACGGCCTGCCGGGCCCGCGAAACGATGTCGCGCTGGCAGGCATCAATCACAAGATGGGATATCGCGGCACCGTGAACTGCCTGCTCAATTTCGGCGAGGGCCGCTACCTCCCGGACGGTGAGGCCGGGGCGATCGGCGAGATCGTCGGCGAGCCCGGCAAGGGGCTGGCGTACATGTTCCACATGATGAACGAGGCGCGTATTTCGGTCGGCCTCAGCGCCGCCTCGATCGGTTATACGGGCTATCTGCACGCGCTCGATTATGCAAAGACGCGCGTACAGGGGCGGCCACGCGCCGACCGGTCGCCCGCCTCCGGGCAGATCCCCATCATCCGTCATGCCGACGTCCGGCGCATGCTGCTGGCACAGAAGGCTTATGTGTCCGGCGCGCTGGCGTTGTGTCTTTACGCGGCGCGCCTGAGCGACGATATCCAGTCGCTGGAAGACGCCGACGGCCGCGAGGAAGCCCACGGCCTGCTTGACCTGCTCACCCCCGTCGTCAAGAGCTGGCCATCGCAATGGGGCCTCGTCGCCAACGATCTCGCCATTCAGGTTCACGGCGGGTATGGATACACGCGCGAGTACAACGTCGAGCAGTTCTATCGCGACAACCGCCTCAATCCGATCCACGAAGGCACGTTCGGCATTCAGGCGCTCGACCTGCTGGGCCGAAAAACACGTGCAAATGGCGGTGTCGCCATGGCGGCGCTCGGCAGGAAAATCGCCGCGACGATCGCGCGCGCGGAGTCGATCCGTTCGCTCCAGCGCCACGCCGGCACGCTCAACGCCGCCTGGGAGCGCGTCCGTGCCGTCACCGATATGTTGCACCGGCTCGACGATCCCGATGTTCAGTTGGCAAACGCCGCTGCCTATCTCGAAGCATTCGGGCATGTCGTGGTCGGCTGGCTCTGGCTCGATCAGGCAATCGTGGCCAGTACGCTCGAGAACGGCCCGACGGGAACCGACTTCCATCGCGGCAAGCTCGCCGCATGCGACTACTTCTTCGGATGGGAAATGCCCAAGGTGGCCGCGTGGCTCGCGGTGGTCGATCCAGTCGAGACAACGCCACTCACCATGCCGGAGCACTGGTTCTGATCCGTACGCAACGTCTCCATTTCATTTCGTCGCTTGCTTTATAAGGATGCCCCATGATTGACGCAGTCATCGTTTCCACCGCACGCACGCCGATCGGCAAGGCCTATCGCGGTGCGTTCAACCTTACGCACTCGCCCACGCTGCTCGGGCACGCGATCAGGCATGCGGTACTGCGTGCCGGCATCGAACCGGACCGCATCGAGGACGCCGTGATCGGTTCGGTGCTCAACGCCGGGACCGCCGGTGGCAATATCGCCCGACATGGCGTGCTGGCAGCCGGATTGCCTGCCAGCGTCGCGGCGCAAACGCTCGACCGGCAATGTGCATCGGGCCTGATGGCGGTCGCGACGGCTGCCAAGCAGATCATGTACGACGGGATGGAGGTCGTCGTCGCGGGCGGCCAGGAGAACATCTCGGCAGTTCAAACGCGCTACTTCGAGTGGACGCGCGCCGACCAGGATCCCAACGTGCTGGCCGTGCAACCGGCGGCCTACATGCCGATGCTCGAGACCGCCGAGTTCGTTTCCCGCAAGTACGGGATCTGCCGGGACGTCCAGGATCAGTACGCCCTCGACTCCCAGCTGCGCACTGCCGCCGCACAAGCCGCGGGTCGCTTCTCGAGCGAAATCGTCCCGATCACGACACGAAAGCTGGTCGTCGACAAAGCGACCGGCAAGACATCGCAGCATGAGGTCACGCTCACGCAGGACGAAGGCAATCGTCCCGGCACGACGCTCGAATCGCTTGCGTCTCTCGCACCGGTAGTCGACGGCGGCGTCGTGACGGCAGGTAACGCGAGCCAGCTTTCGGACGGTGCAAGCGCGTGCGTCCTGATGAACGGAAAAACCGCCCAGCAGATCGGCGCCATGCCGCTCGGCATCTATCGCGGGATGACCGTCGTCGGCAATGCGCCGGAGGAGATGGGCATCGGCCCGATCTACGCGATTCCCAAGCTGCTGAAGCTTCATGGCCTGAAGACCGACGACATCGGCTTGTGGGAGCTCAACGAGGCGTTTGCATGCCAGGCGCTGTACTGCCGCGAGAAGCTCGGCATCGATCCCGAGCGATACAACGTCAACGGCGGCAGCATTTCCATCGGCCATCCGTACGGGATGACCGGCGCGCGCATGGTCGGTCACGCACTGATCGAAGGCAAACGGCGCGGCGCACGCTACGTCGTCGTATCGATGTGCGTGGGAGGCGGAATGGGTGCCGCCGGCCTGTTCGAAGTGGTCTGACGCAATGCTCGTTTCCCGCGAATACGGGCATCGCCTCACGCTCCCGGCGTGTTCGCGAACAATCGACTTTCTAACTCAGCTCATCAACCGCGGAGGCTGATCATGGCGAAGCGCTTACTCATCTTACTCTCGCTTGTCGCCGGGATACTGTTCGTATTCAGCCCGGGACTCATGGTTCTTTACCATATCGAGCACTACGACTCGACCCGGTAGCTCGCGTTATAAAAGTCAATTGACCAATTCAATTGATCGAGTATCAAGCTGGTATTGCCCGAAACGAATCTGTCACAAGGAGTCGCACATGGAAAGGCTGGCGAAGAAGAACGAGTGGTTTGCAAGAGCCGAAAAAGTCATCCCGGGCGGGATGTATGGTCACCAGAGCGTCAAGTATTTGACGGAAGACTTCCCGTTGTACTTTGCAAAAGCGAAGGGAACCTATCTCTGGGACGTCGACGGCAACCAGTACATCGATTACGTGTGTGGTTACGGCACGAATCTGTTCGGCTACGGCAACGAGCAGATCGAGCGCGCGGCGGCCCTTCAGTTGCAGAACATCGACACAGCCACGGGACCGAGCGCGGTGATGGTCGAGCTTGCCGAGGCGCTCACTCGACAGGTCAGCCACGCCGACTGGGCGATGTTCTGCAAGAACGGCTCGGATGCCACTTCGATGGCCATGGTGATCTCGCGAGCCTATCGCGGCAAGCGGAAGATTCTCGTCGCGCGCGGCACGTACCATGGCGCGTCGCCGTGGAACGTGCCGTATACGACGGGCATTACCAAGGAAGATCGCGCACACGTCGTCTACTTCGAGTACAACGATATCGAGAGTCTCGACGCCGCCGTCAAGAGCGTCGACGGTGACGTGGCGGCCATCTACGCAACGCCGTTCCGCCACGAAGTGCTTTTCGACCAGTTCTTTCCGTCGGTCGAGTACGCCCACGCATGCCGCCGCCTCGCTGATGAACAGGAAGCGCTTCTGGTCGTGGACGAGGTCCGTACTGGGCTGCGCCTCTCGCGCGATTGTTCATGGTCGGACTGGGGCGTGCACCCGGACCTCAGCTGCTGGGGCAAAGCCATTGGCGGCGGCTATGCGATCGCCGCGGTCCTGGGTTCCGACAAGGCACGGGAGGCCGCGACGAACATTTTCGTCACGGGCTCCTACTGGCTGTCCGCCGTCCCGATGGCCGCTGCCATCGAAACGCTGCGCCTGGTCAGAGAGACCGACTACCTCGAACACACGAAGCGCCTGGCGGACACGTTGCGCGCCGGCATCGCCGAACAAGCGGAGCGGCATGGCTTCGAGCTCAAGCAGACCGGCCCGAGCGTGATGCCCCAGATGCTTTTCGCAGGTGACGACGAGCTCGTGTCCCGCGGCCGGGCATGGGCTTCGGAAGTCGTCAAGAACGGCGCTTATCTTCACCCGTGGCACAACATGTTCTTCACGGCAAGCCACACTGACGAAGACATCGCGCGTACGCTCGAGGCGACCGAAGCGGCGTTCGGCGCACTCAAACAGAAGTCGGTCGCATTGAATCGTCTCGATATTCTGGACACCGTGCAGCGTTGACCTTGATGTTCCGCGGGCCTTCGACCGACGGTTGAAGGCCGCACTGCCGGGCGGATTCGCCCGGCGCGCACGGCCTCTCTCGATCGACCGCCCGCCCCTACCGTCGGTAGTCGCCCCTTCGTCTCGTACGCAGGACGACCGGCACTTCGGCGGGATCTCCCCGACTACAGCGGATTTCGTCGCAGGCTGCCAAGGCTATGGCGTCGATCGAGGTTCATTTGCTGTTCCTGCGCACGCTCCAGCGCACCATACGCGTAGTACAAGGCAACGGACAGGTAAGACCACGAGAGCAGCGCAAAGATGTAGAAAATCATGTGATCGCTGTCGCCTGGTATCCGGTAGAAGTCGTAGATGCTCGCAATGATCTGCGTGGACACCAGCGCGACGATCATGCTCACGGCGGTGCGTTTCTCCCCGGCGCCCAGCAACCGCTTGACGACGTATACGAGGTACATGGAGAACAACGACCACATCACCAGGTAGAAATACGGCTTGGGTTGAACCATGAAATCCGCTGTCCACACGACAACGGTTCCCGCCAGCGCACCCACTACGTACACGACATCGATGAAGATCGACGGCTTATATCGATGCGTAACCGCCATCATGCCTGCGATGGTGATGATCGGTATGCCGAACCCTCTGGAAAACGCATCGCAGAACAGCGAAACACTGAAGAACGCGGGTTCGCCGGTCAGCGCATTGAGCATCAGATTCGTTGCCGAAAACGTCGTAATCAGCCACTCGAATCCGAGGAGAGCGTTGCGTTTCCTGAGCAGTTTCACGCCATAGATGAGCGAAGTCGCGATCAACGCGAGGTCGGCAAGACAATAAAGAAGAAATTTGGGTTCCATGAGATATTCCGACGATCGTCAAGACTTGGATCTCGTTTGCGCTTGCCCGCACCAATACGAGTCGATACATCGCGTCGCGATGCGACATCGCGCGACAGGGATCCGTCGGGTTCCGCCCGACATGCCGGGCGGCCGGTACCGCACCAACGCGCGCAGCGGCCGGCGCGAGCTCGGCCGGCAACGCGGTTGCCTGGCCTGTCGCGTCAAGCGATCGCGGGCCGGGCATGTCGCGACTTGAGCTGCCGGATCGCAACACTGGTCAGGAAAATCGGCACGACCAGCAGCCCGACGGAAAGCCAGCCGACCGCGCGCAAACCTGCCACGCCGAACACCGTGCCGGCAATCGCGGGGCCGACCGCCAAGCCAAGATTGATTGCCGACGCGCAGGTCGCGGTGCTTCTTCCGCTGGCATCCATTTTCGAGAGCGCGGCCACCATATAAGGGGCGACCAGCGTCGCACCGGCGCTGACGAGCGCAGTCGACACGAGAAACGCCCATCGGCCGCCCACGCAATACATGCCCAGGCTGCATGCGATCAACAGCGCGAGTCCGAAGGCGATCGGCTTGAACAAGCCGAAGCGGTCGCCCAACCAGTTGACCGCTACCCCCACCGGCAATTGCGCAGCGGCATTGACCATGAACAGGATGCCGAGCTGCTCCGCTGCAACGCCCCGGGTTGCGGCCACTTCCGCGGCGAATCCCATCAGCGCCGTCTGCGACACGTAAATAAAGAATGCGCTGATCAGCATCGCGCGGACGTCGTTGGATTTGATCGCATCCTTCGCGACGTTTTCCTCGGCTGCGTTCACCGCAGGATGCATGAACGCGCCAAAAAACAGCGCCGCGACGACGATGGCGAGCTGGACGGCATCGACACCGATATTGCCGATCTTCGCGGTCGCGATCGGTACCACGTACATCGCTGCGGAAAATATGACTGCCATCGCCACGGCCACTTGCGCGGCGACCTTCTCCGGGTGCCTGACGTGTGAAATGACGCCGTATGCACAAACGCAACTGACGCCCAGCGCGACGCCGAGCACCAGCTTTGCCGCGACGAATATGTGGAAATCATTCGAAAACATTGCGCAGGTCGACAGCACGGCGAGCGCCGCCGCAACGAGCGCGCCCGTTCGCTTGTTCAACGTCGCCATCCGTCTTCCGAAGATCACGATGGACAGTGAAAGGCAGAGCAGTACCGCGGACGCGAGCCACCCGGCGCTGCTTTCGGATAGCCCGAACCGGGCCATCGACTCTTCGATGTTGAACGGAAGCAGGTAGGATGGTGTCCAGACCACGGCCCCGGTATAGAGCAGCGCGATTTTCCGGATTCCGTTGATTTCGTAATTCACGATCTACTCCCTATCGTTTGCACGAGTGCGGAATCGCGTCGACGCGTCGAATCGCTCTCCAGCTCGCATTCATGAATGCATTGTTCAGAGGACTGGTTCGCATCACCAAACAATCGCATGACGCTCGCGTGATGGAATCGCCCGGTTGCCATCCGGTTACCGGGCCGAAACCCCACCCCGCCACGTCCTCGTTAGTCGAAATGCCCGACCTCGAGGAAATCCTTCATTTTCAGCAGGTCATTCGGGTCCGACATCTGTCCGTTGCGCTCGACAAAGCCGGCAAATGTCGTGCCGTACGTCCAGCCTAGCAGCCGCTGCAGTTCTTCCGGGTAGCGCTTCACGCGTTCAATCGGCAGCGTGAGATACTGGTTTTCTTCCTGCCGGAGGATCGCCAGGTCATACGACATCGTCAGGCCGGTTCTCGGCGCATTGCTGGTGTTCTTCCCGCCACCGTGATAAGTCGAGCCGATGAAGAAAAGCGCATCGCCGGCGGACATCACTGCGGGAGTCGCTTCCTCCTGCCTGGGCATGCGCTCGTCATCCCACTTGTGGCTGCCCGGAATGACCAGGGTCGCGCCGTTTTCCTCCGTAAAGTCGGATACCGCGACCATCACCTGGAAGCGTGCTTCACGCCCATAGTTCGGGTGTCGCCACAGCCATACGGAATCGTCGCGGTGCAACGGCTGCAGGCCTTGGCCCGGCAGGATCTGAATGGCCTGCGTCACGCCCACCTGGATATCGGGTGCGACATCGACCTGGTTTTCGCCGCTCCAGATCTTGATCGGCGTTTGCAGAATGCTGCGCGCGGCGCCCAGGTAGAGCGGATGCAACGCGACCTCGGCCATCCAGTCGGTACGCGCGAACAGACGCGACACGCGCCGCGTCTGCGTACCGGCAAAGTATTCGTCTACGCCGTTCGGAGCCGACTCGAGCGTATCGAAGAGCGTGCGCTGGATACGCGCGAGCAAGTCGGAACCGATGAAATTCTTGACGATCGCACCGCCGTCCTGACGAACCACGTTCGCCAGATCGTCAGGAGTGCTATCGCTCGAAAGGCGTTGCAACGACATGATGATTTCCTCCAACAAGTATCAATGATTGAAAAGTGCCGCGTATCCGCGTTCACCATCGCCTTGCGCGATGGATGACCGGATGCGCTCGCGTAATGCGTTCAGGATGCGTGGCGGCGACCCTGCATCTTCCTGTGCCTGCCGGAACAGGTCGACCGCCCGCGCGTAGACGTCCAGGCTCGCGCCCCTTGGCTGATAATCGGAAGCAGCCACGGATTCGAACAGGCCTTCGATGAAGTGCGCCTGACCGGCGATGTAGATGGGAATCAGGCCGCGAATCTCGTCGATCGACATGCCTGAATCCACGACGAACCGGAGACCTTCCAGGAAGGCTGCGCCGGCGCCAAAAACGAACGTGCCCGTCAACCCGGCGTCGAGCACATTCGGTACATCGGGGCGTGTGCCGACGTAGACGGATTGCGGCGCGATCTTTCGAACGACGGACTCGGCTTCGTTCCAGACCGCCTCGTCGCCACCCAGGAGGATGGATGCGCGCTCGTCGCCGATATCGGGCGGGAAGCACTGGATGGTTCCGCTGATGAATTTCGCGCCGGCGCGGCTCACGATTCGATCCAGCGTCAGGACCTCGGACGGACGCCCCGTTGCCAGATTGACGATCGTTTTTCCCTGCAGGCGCTCGCCGAGTTCGTCGAAATCCGCCGCGAGGTCGACCGGCGTTGCAGTCACGATGACGATCACGTCCGCCTGCGCACAGGCAGCCGTCGCACTGTCGGCCACCCGTGCGCCCAGCTCGGCCATGCGTTGAGCCTTTCCGGATTTCCTGTTCCAGACGACGACGTCCTCGCCCTGTCCAATCAGCGAGACAGCGATCGCGGATCCCATCGCGCCCAGGCCGAGGACGGCAATCAAATTGCTCATTCGCATACCCTTTCGATGTCGTTTATCACGTTGCCGGGAGGCAGCCCTCACTCAGCCCGGCCCACAAGGTCATTAGACTTGATCAAATGACCATATCAGCAGATACGAGTCTTATGCTTCGAAATGACATTGGGAATACGGGGTTTCCATTAGCCGCCCGATGAACGCGTCGAGCGGGCCACCGCAGCGGCGCTGCGCACCGCCGCGCCAGCATCGTCACGCCGTGCGCTGCTTCCCTGCGTGGAGCGCAGCAGTCATGCCCGTCACGAACCGGCACACCATGTTTTCCACGCCGCGTCCGATGCAACATCCGTGCTGGACGATGCGTCGCGTGGCTTTCCAAAGCCCGCCCATCGTCATGCTAATATCGGGCGATTCGACTACCCGGCGCGGGTAGCACCTTTGAACGAAAACATAAAACGGAGCGCTGGCCTATGCAGCGAGTACGGGCTGAAGTCCGCCGCCAGGACCTCGTGGCGGCGACTGTCGCGGTGATTGCAGAGCACGGTGTGAAGGGTGCCACGACCCGTCGCATCGCCGAAGCGGCGGGGTGCCCGCTTGCTTCGTTGCACTACGTTTTCCACTCGAAGGACGAGCTGTTACTGGCCGTCTACGAATCCTTGATCGACCTGATCCGCTCGGACAGCCCGGACGCGCCCGAGCATGGCAGCCTGGCCGATCTCGCGGAATTCAATCTGCGCTCAGTGATGGCCTGGTTCGAAGCCAACCCGGCCTACGCGAAGACCCAGTCGGAACTGTATACCTGGGCGCTGCGGCATCAGCCCGACGTGGCCGTCGGCGCCCTGCGTATCTCGCTGGAAGGCGCGCGCGCCTACCTTTCCTCCGCCGAGCCGCGCCCCGATGCCAAGGCGCTGGATGCCGTCGCGCGACTGACCATTGCCCTGGCCGACGGGCTGCTTTTTTCCTGGTTCGCTCAGGAAGACTCGAAACGCCTGGCGACCGATGTCGATCACGCGAGCAAGATGCTGGCCGCCTATGCGGCAACCCTTTCGGATGCCCGCCCCGCTGCGAAAGCCGCTCGCAAGACGGCGCGCAAGCAGTAAGCTTCTGCCGCGTCGCCCACGCATTCGCTTCCCGACAACCTCGCTGCCGCGACGTTCGCATCATCTGTTCGGCGCCTCCACGCGACGCGCGGCGCATGATGCCGACAGTTTCATCCCATGCGCCGCGGCGCCCGCACGCGAGCCCTGCTCAAGGGCGCCTTGAAGAACCATCGCTCGCGCCCCCGGCGTGGTGAGCGCGACGCGCGTTATCGGCACCGCAGGCATTCCAGACAAATCGCTCCCCCTCTCGCTTCGATCCTCACGGAAACGTGACATGACAGGCGAGCGTCGAGCCTCGCGCACGGGTTTACCTCCATCGACAGCAAATGGCCGCCTGCGTAACGTTTTGTGATCAAATGACCAAGTCACCGGAATACGCTTTCCTCCAGCGCTTCAACGCGAGCGGGTATTCGCGAGCGAGCACCGGAAGCGGGCCGCCCCATGGACAAACTTTCAAGAAGCCGACATAATTCACCCGATTCATGGTCACTTGACCACGTATCACGAATGAGCGCTACACGCCCACAAGACGTCACTGACGAGGATTTTCGGGTACCGGAGCTTACCAATGGCAAGAATTCGCGCTGCGTTGCGGCGACAAGATTTTGTTGACGCTGCTGTAGAGGTCATCGCCGCGCACGGTGTCGCTGGAGCCACCACGCGGCGCATTGCCCAAGCCGCAGGCTGCCCGCTCGCATCCCTCCATTATGTCTTTCATACCAAGGACGATCTGTTCAACGCGGTGTACGAATCGCTGTTCGATCTTCTCGCGACGAACACGCCCGCTCATGGTGAATTTCAGTCGTTCGGCGAACTCGCCGGATGGCAGTTGCGCAAGACGGTCGAATGGCTCGTTCAGCATCCATCGTACGCGCGAGCGCAATCTGAACTGATCCAGTGGGCCGAACGCCATCGTCCGGATTTCGCGTTGAAGACCTATATCCAGACTGTCGAACGCATGGTCGCCTATATCGGCAAGCAAGCCCCGCACGTCAGCCCTGACGTGATCGAACCCGTCGCCCGAATGAGCATCATCCTGGTCGACGGATTGCTGAATAGCTGGCAGGCCGAACCGAATATCGGCAGGCTGCGGGCGAACCTGGATAGCGCAAGTTCGGCCCTGGAAGCGTTGGCAGCCTCCCTCTCGAACTCGACGGCACGCGCCTGAAAATCGGCGCGGTGCGCCGGTGCACCGAAGGCCAACACCGTGGCAAGGCCGCTACGATGCCCGCCCGCGCAACACCGCGCCGGAAGGCAGCCGGCGACATCGTCGCGGCTTCGTAGATGGGCGGCGGCTTGACGCGGGGCGCCCACCCGACATGGGCGCCCGTCTTCGATTCCCGTCAGTTGACCGCATCCGGCGCCGCGCCGAACATCGACTTCGTCTCGAGAAACTCCTCGATGCCGGCGTAGCCCCATTCGCGCCCGTTGCCGGACTGCTTGTAACCGCCGAACGGCGCCGCGATGTCGACGGCCGCACCGTTCAAATGCACCATCCCCGTCCGCAATTGTCTGGCGACCCGCTCCGCCTGCTCGATCGAGTCACCATAGACGTAGCCGGACAAACCGTACGGCGAGTCGTTGGCGATGGCGACGGCGTCCGATTCGTCCCGATAGGGAATGATGACGAGGACGGGACCGAAAATCTCCTCCGTCGCAATCCTCATGCGATTGTTCACGCGGCTGAAGATGGTCGGCTTCACGTAGTAGCCTCTTTCGAGTCCCGAAGGACTGCCGAGCCCGCCCGACAATAGCAGTGCGCCCTCGTCGATGCCCGCCTGGATCATCTCCTGCACCTTGCGATGCTGGCGCCGGTTCGCCACGGGGCCCATCGTCGTGCGCGGGTCGCGCGGATCGCCGACCACGACCTGCGCACACGCGGCCGCTGCGATCCTTTCCGCCTCGTCGAGGCGATGCGCCGGCACCAGCATGCGCGACGGCGCGGTACAGGTCTGGCCGGAATTGGCCATCATCTGCAGCACGCCATGCGTGACGCCTTGCTCGAAGTTTTGGCTGTCCAGAATGATGTTCGCCGATTTTCCGCCGAGCTCCAGCGTCACCCGCTTGATCGTCGTCGCCGCGGCCTGGGCCACCTCCACGCCCGCGCTCGTCGACCCCGTCAGCGACACCATGTCGAAGAGCTGACTGGAAGCGATCGCCCGCCCGAGTCGCTGCCCCGAGCCCTGCACGAGATTGAAGACGCCGGGCGGCACCCCTGCCTGCTCGAGGATCTCGGCGAGCACGATGGCCGAATACGGTGCATTCTGGCTCGGCTTCAGCACGATCGTGCAACCCGACACCAGCGCCGGTGCGACCTTGCACATGACCTGGTTCATCGGCCAGTTCCACGGCGTGATCAACCCGCACACCCCTACCGGCTCCTTCACGATCCGAGATGTGCGCTGGATGCGATCGAACGGGTATTGCCTGGCGACTTCCAGCGTCGTATGAAGATGCCAGAGCCCCAGCGCCGCCTGAAGCGGACGGGAAATCGCATCCATCGGCGCGCCCATCTCGAGCGTGATGGCATCCGCCATATCCTGCATCCGCTCGGTGTATACACCGATCACGGCCTCGAGCAACTCGAGCCGCTCGACCAACGGCGTGTTCGAGAATGTGGCGAAGGCATCGCTCGCCGCCTTCGCGGCCCGGTCCACGTCCGCTTCGTCGGAGAACAGCAAAACGCCCGAGACTTCGCCCGTCGCCGGATCGATGATTTCATGTTCGATCCCCCCGTTCACCGGCTCCACCCATCGCCCGCCGATGAACGCCCGGCGGAGATGATCTGCTTCAAAAATCGCCATCAGCTCGCTCCATGTCAGTTGGTCTCGGGGCACGTCGTCAGTCTTCGGAATCGCCCGGGACGACCGATACTATCGCCTTTTTTGATCATTTGTCCAAGTCACACGATTACGTAATAATCAGCATTGCCAAAAGCGACGCGGAGTAAGACGCTCGTTGCACGTTTGCCGAACGTCGGGCTGAAGGCTGGCCCCGCTCGCGGGTCGGTCGCACATCACAGAGGGTTAACCTTCATCGACAACGCATTTTTCGAGCAATACTTTTCTACTACACGGTCATTTGATCAAGTCATGTGGCAGACTTTCAGCCGGATAGCCAAGCAGCAAGCCATCCGCAAAGTAGCGCACCGCGATCCGGTCGCTTTCTGACATCAACGCCGAACGGCAACTCTCCCACGGGAGCGAAGGGTAATTACCATGGCAATCATCCAAGTCCAGCAGATCATGCATGAGCACCCGTTGCATGCTCGTGCACCGCATGAACCCCGCTACGCGGACGGCAGCGCCTTCTGCGACGGCAACTATGTCCCCATCACCGAAGCGACCGTCCCGCTCGTCGATGCCGGCTTCCTGCATGCCGACGCCGCCTACGATGTGGTCACCGTGTCGCGAGGCAACTTCTTCCGGCTCGACGATCACCTCACCCGCATGGAAGAGTCGGCCGCGAAGTTCTTCCTCGAGAATCCGTTCAATCGCGACCAGGTCCGTGAAATCCTGCACAACCTCGTGCGCAACGCCGGCCTGAAAGACGCATACGTGTGGTGGTGCGTCACCCGCGGCCCGCTGAGTGTCGACCGCCGCGACCGCAGCGCGATGAAGAACGCGATGTTTGCGTTCGCGGTGCCGTTCTTCTTCCAGGCGGACGACGAGGTCCGCACGCGCGGCTCGAACCTGCTGGTCAGCAAGCGGTACAACCGCATCTCCGCGAAAGCGGTCGACCCGACGGCCAAGAACTTCCACTGGATGGACATGAAGCTCGCGCTGTTCGAAGCGATGACGCAGGAAAAGGACTGGGCCGTGCTCGTCGACGAACACGACAACCTCACCGAAGCGGCCGGTGCGAACATCTTCTTCATCAAGAATGGGGAGCTCCATACGCCTGCCGAAGGCTGCCTGCTGGGTATTACGCGCCAGAGCGTGTTCGACATCGCCGCCGAGCTCGGCCTGAAGGTGAACATCGGCACATACACCGCGACCCAGTTGCGCGAGGCCGATGAAGCGTTCACGTCGTCGTCCGCGGGCGGGATCATGCCCGTCAGCGCGGTCGACGATCAGCCGCTCGGCAATCGCAACGGCCCGGGCCCGATCTCCGAGAAGATTCACAACCTGTATTGGGAGAAGCGTTGGGCAGGCTGGCACGCGCAGCCGGCCGAATACTTGTCGTCGGTCGCGGCATAAGCCGACGCCATCCGAAGGTGGCACGCGTACGGAGCCGCGCCGGTCGAGCAGACCGTACCCGGCTCCGGTAAACGAAAGTCAGCTGCATGCAGCACACACCGTCCGGCACGCCATCAGGTGTGCCGGACAACCCCGGGCACCGATGCAACACGGATGAACGGGCCGGGTGACTCATGCAAAAGACGGTAAAACGCACGTTTCTATAATTCGCATTACGAATCAATTGCAACGGAAATCGCTACGTTCGCATGCATTCGCCTATGCCCAACCCTTTTGACGGGCGCACGTTACCCGGTCAAGGTCAAGGAGATTGATGTGGTCAAGACGCATTCTTTCAAACAATCCGCTTCGCTCGTTCGATCGGCAGCGAAATCGTCGCTTCTCGCTTCCGCGGTCGCGATGACTTTGACCAGCGCGTTTGCGGAAGGGTTGGACTCGTCTCATACGCCGTCCGGCGCCGAGATCGCCGGCACCGCCAGCGGCATTCCCGCATGGGCACAGGTCGGCAACGTCGGGCCCGGCTGGACGTTCGGCAAGCGCCGCGCGGATTTCTTCAAATACAAGTCCGACAAGCCGCTGTACACGATCGACGCCAGCAATGTCGACAAATACGCGGACAAGCTCAATCCCGGCCAGATCGCATTGTTGAAGAACCTGAAGGGCTTCACGATGCCGGTCTATGCGTCGCGGCGCACCTGCGGCGTCCCGGATTTCGTCGCGGAGAACACGAAGAACAACGTGGGCTTCGCCAAGATGTCCGCGGACGGTTCGGAACTCGCCGATGCCCACCTGCCCGGCTACCCGTTCCCCGCGCCCAAGACCGGCGCGGAAGTGATGTGGAACGCGAAGCTGCATTACCGCGGCGGCGGCGTCGAGATGCGCGACATCATCACCGTCGTCTCGCCGCGCAAGGGGGCATCCGACTGGATCAAGAACGTGTCGGACGCGTGGATCTACCAGCCGTGGGGCGACAAATCCGGCATGACGTTCGCGAAGGTCAACCAGGTCGAAGGCAACGCGTACTACGCGTACAAGTCGCCGGCCGCCATTGCCGGCCAGGCCGCGATCTTCACGACGTACGCCGGCAAGCCGACCGAAGTCTTCTACTACTTCCCCGGCCAGCGCCGTACCCGCCGCATGCCGTCGTACGCCTACGACGCACCGCAGATCGGCTTCGACAACCAGTACAACATGGACGAAGCGCTGGTCTTCTCCGGGCAGACCGACCGGTTCTCGTGGAAGCTGCTCGGCAAGAAGGAAATGATCGTGACTTACAACGACCTGGGCATGTACGACTTCTCCGACAAATTCGAAGACGCGTATGGCCCGGACTTCGTGAATCCGTCGAAGCGCCGCTACGAACTCCACCGCGTGTGGGTCGTGGAAGCCACGGTCAAGCAGGGCATGCGCCATACCGCGCCGAAGCGCCTGTTCTACGTCGACGAAGACAGCTGGAGCTACCTCGGCGCGGTGGACTACGACGCGCAGGGCAACATCTCGAAAGTCCGCGAGGGTTACATCATTCCGGTGTACGAGACGGGAAGCTGCGACACGCTCGCGTTCGCTCAATACAACCTCGTCGACGGCCGGTACCTCGTGGACGGTTCGATGCTCGCGGCCGGGCGGGACGCAAAGTGGTCGGTCGATTCGTCGGCAGACCAACACTACAAGCCGAGCTTCTACAACGCCGACAATCTTCGCGCGTTGAGCGAGCGTTGACAGGTGCCGACACAAAATGGCTACCACCTCCTCATTACAGCCCCGCTCCAGCGTGGTGTTCGTGCGCGCGGCGATCGCGGCGCTTGTCGCCGTCGGGTGCGGCAGCGCGCACGCCTTCACGTTCACGATCGGGAACGTTGAAGGCAGTTTCGATTCGACGATATCGGCGGGCGTCGGCATTCGAACTGCCTCGCCGAGCAGCAATCTCGTATCGCCGACCTACAACGTGGCCACCGGTGCGCAGACCGGTGGCGGCCGACTCGGTCAGTTGAGCGGCCTCTCCGATCAGGGCGACATCAACTACGGCAAGGGAGATCCTTTCACGAGCTATCTCAAGGGCAACCACGAGCTGGTCCTGAAGATGCCGTCGCAAGGGCTCACGTTCATGGCACGGGGTACCTGGCAATACGACTACTCCGGTACCCGCACGACAGGCGCAACCAGCGGACAGGACCTGTTCTACAACCCGTCGCCCAACCTTAGCGGCGGGCTCCCGTCCGATGCTGAGAAAAACATCCGCTTCAAGCCGCGCTTGCTCGACCTGTGGGTCAGCAAGCAGTTCAACGTAGGCGACCAGATTGCACGCGTCCGCGTGGGTAATCAGGTCGTCAGCTGGGGCGAAAGCATCTGGGAAATCGGCGGCGTCAATGCGACGAATGCGATCGACGTGAATCGCGCGTCCCAACCCGGGGCGCAGGTCAAGGAAATCATCCTGCCGGCGCCGATACTGAGCGTCGCGTCCGGCCTCGGTCACGGCGTGAACGTCGAAGGGTACGTCCAGAGCAACTGGAACCAGAACTATCTGCCCCCGGTCGGCAGCTATTGGTCCAATCAGATCGTCGGGCCCGGCAACAACGCATATGGCGTGGCGACCGTGCATCCGAAGAACGGCGGGCAGTACGGTTTCTCCGTCCGCTATCAGCCCGCGGGAACGGACCTGAATCTCGGTTTCTATACGATCGCGTATCACGACAAGTTCCCGCAGGTGTCGCTGAGCTCGACGGGCGGCACTGTCTTCAGGTTCCCTGAAGACCGCCACATGATCGGTGTCAGCGCGAACTTCCCGGTTGGCGACTGGGCGATCGGCACGGAACTGTCGTACCGTCCGCGCGACGCCGTTCCGCTGAATCCGGCCAGTGGATGCGTCGCGCAAGGCGGCAACTGCTGGGTCGACGAGAAGCGTTTCCAGTGGCACCTGACTACCCTCTACTCGCTCCAGCCGGGCAATTCCGGCGCATTCCTCAAGCTGCTCGGCGCGCAGACCGCCACGCTGACGACCGAGACGGTGATCATTGCCTATCCCGGGCTTCACAAGAGCTATGGCGGCTCGCCCATTTCTCCCGGTGCGCTGCTGTGGGGGAACGAATTCAACGATCTGTTCGCGACCGGCGCACTCAACTCGCCGGGTAGTGCACAGGGCACGAAATACTCGGGCGGGATCGACGTCGATTTCAACTGGGTCTACGACGGCACCGTCATTCCCGGGTGGCAGGTCAATCCGGGGATATACGTCCGGTACGGCCTGTTCGGCAATACGCCGAACGTGAACGCCCAGTTCATGCGCGGCGTGACGGCGATGAACCTGTATGTGAATTTCATACAGAACCCGGCGAACTGGCAGGTCGCGTTGAACTACACGCGCTTCATGGGCCCGACCAACCCGCTGGCCAACCCGCTACGAGACAGGGACTTCGTGGCCATCGTCGCATCTCGCAATTTCTGAGGTCAATATGAATCAAACGCCTGTTTCCGACGCAGCCCGACCCGGCAAGCTGCTGAGAATGCTTCATTCGCTGGAAAATGCGCTGTTCGGTCACAGGCGGCTCGTTCTGGGGCTTCTGGTGCTGTTCACGGCCGTCATGGCCTGCTTCGCCGTGAAGCTTCGCATGGATGCGGGCTTCGAGAAGCAGCTTCCTCTCGGCCACGAATACACGGAGACCTTCAACCAGTATCGCGGCGACCTACTCGGCGCCAATCGCCTGATCGTCGTTGTCAAGGCGCGCCACGGCAGCATCTGGACGCCTGCCGCGTTGAAGCGGCTCTACGATGTCACGCAGGCGGTCACGTTTTTGCCGAGCGTCTCGCGCAGCAGCGTTCAATCGCTCTGGACGCCCAATTCATTCGTCAACGAGATCACCGAAGACGGCTTCCGGGCCGACCCGCTCATTCCCGGCACCGTGACGCCGGATCAACTCGACGGCAACACGGTCAGCGCCATTTCGCGCTCGACTGCGCAGGGCGGTTTCGTCGGCAATCTCGTGTCTCGCGATCAGACCAGCGCGATGGTCACCGCGGACCTCAACGAGCTGGACGCGAAAGGCGAGCGGATCGACTACGTCGCATTCGACCGCGCGCTCGAATCGCAATTGCGATCGAAGTTCGAAGATGCGAACTACGAGGTCCAGATCATCGGCTTCGCGAAACAGATCGGCGATATCGCGAACGGCGCATCGTCCGTTCTGAAGTTCTGCGCGATCGCGCTGCTCCTCACCGCTTTGGCCGTCTACTGGTACTGCCGCTCCGTGCGCCTGACGATTCTGCCGCTCACCTGCTCGCTCGTCTCGCTCGTCTGGCAGTTCGGCACGCTGCATCTGCTCGGCTATGGGCTCGACCCGCTGGGCGTGCTGGTGCCGTTCCTCGTGTTCGCGATCGGCGTGTCACACGGCGTCCAGCAGATCAACTTCATCGTTCGGGAGATCTCGCACGGGAAGTCCGTCGAGCAGGCCGCCCGATCCAGCTTCAGCGGGCTGCTGATTCCCGGAACGCTCGCGCTGGTGACCGCGTTCGTGTCCTTCGTCACGCTGATCCTGATCCCGATTCCGATGGTCCGCGAGCTCGCGATCACCGCTTCGCTCGGCGTCGCGTACAAGATCGTCACGAATCTGGTGATGCTTCCATTGGCCGCGTCCCTGCTCAAGGTCGACCCCGGCTATGCGAAGAACGCCGAGCTGCATGCCGCCCGCCGCGGCCGCGTGCTACGCGTGCTCGCGAAAGTCGCGGTTCCCCGCAACGCGGCGATCATCCTGCTGGCCGCCGTCGTGGTCTTCTGCGTGGCCGCGTGGGAAAGCCGCGACCGCGTAGTCGGCACGCTGCAGGCAGGCGCGCCGGAGCTGCGCGCGGATGCCCGCTTCAACCAGGACTCGGTGTCGATCGCATCGAGCTACGACGTCGGCCTCGACTGGATGTCCATCGTCTTCGAAGCACCGCCGCAGTCGTGCAACAACGTGCAGATCGGTGCATATCAGGATCGCTTCGTCTGGTCGATGCGCGCCGTTCCCGGCGTATTGTCGGTCGTTTCGTTTTCTTCGCTGCTGCGTCAATACAACGAGGGGTACAACGAAGGCAACCCGAAGATGTCAGCGATCCCGATCGATCCGGATAACTATTCGTCGCTGGCCGGCGAGGTGGCCCGCACGCCGGGCGTCATGCGCAAGGACTGCAGCATGACCGCGGTGAATGTCTATCTGGCCGACCACAAGGCAACGACGATCAATCAGGTGATCACCGCCGCGAAGCATTTTCGCGACACGAACAAGCTGCCTGGCGTGAAGGTCCGGCTCGCGTCCGGCAACGCCGGCGTTCTCGCCGCGGTCAACGACGAAATCGAGCGCAGCGAGCTGCCGATGATGCTTTACGTGTACGCGACCATCGTGTTGCTCGTGCTCGTCACGTACCGCGACCTGCGCGCCGTGCTCGCCTGCTGCCTGCCGCTGACGATCGGCACGTTCATCGGGTACTGGTTCATGAAGGAGCTGCAGATCGGCCTGACCGTCGCGACGTTGCCGGTGATGGTGCTTGCGGTCGGCATCGGTGTCGATTACGCGTTCTATATCTACAACCGGCTGCAACTGCATCTGGCCAACGGTGTGGGAATCGTCAAGGCGCTCGAGCAATCGATCCTCGAGATCGGCACGGCGACCATCTTCACGGCCATTACGCTCGCGATTGGCGTCGCCACCTGGTCGTTCTCCGAGCTCAAGTTTCAGGCGGACATGGGCAAGCTGCTGGCATTCATGTTCATCGTCAATATGGTCATGGCCATGACCGTGCTGCCCGCCTTCGCCGTGTGGCTCGAGCGCCTGTTCCCGAGACGCCGGCCCGCGCGCGCACCCGGCCTGCTCGCTCATTGAAGAAGAGGATTCCATGCTCATGAATCACAAGATGCGCGCCATTTCGACTGCTATCGTCGTCGGCGCAACACTGCTGGGCGGCATGCAATGCGCGGTATCCGCACCGGAACTCAAACCCGTGCCGGCCGTCCAGTCGAGCATTGCGACGCAGTCGGCCGTGCTGGATGCAACGTGGGCAGGGCCGCGGGTCGTGAGCGTCGGTGCGAACGGCATCATCCTGCTGTCCGACAACCGCGGTGCGACGTATCGTCAGGCCAAGGCCGTACCCGTGAGCTCGACGCTGACGTCGGTCAGCTTCGTCGACGCCAACACGGGCTGGGCAGTCGGCCACTGGGGCGCGATCCTGAAAACCACCGACGGCGGCGAGACCTGGCAGGTACAGCGGCTCGCGACGACCGAGGATCGCCCCCTCTTCGGCGTTCACTTCGTCGATGCGAACCACGGCGTGGCCGTCGGGCTCTGGTCGCTGATCCTCGTCACCGACGACGGCGGCAAGACCTGGACGAAAAAGGAACCCGTTCTTCCGAACGGCAAGAAGTCGGACCTGAACCTGTTCGGTATTTTCTCGAACGGCAACGGCGATATTTTCGCGACCGCCGAGAAAGGGCATCTCCTCGTGTCGAAGGACAAGGGCAATACGTGGGAGACGATCGAGACCGGTTACAAGGGCTCGTTCTGGTGCGGCGTCGCGCTGCCCGACGGTGTGCTGCTGGTCGGCGGACTGCGCGGCACGTTGATGCGAAGCGACGACAACGGCCACACCTGGTCACGCGCAACGCTCGATACCAGGAACTCGATCACCGCACTCACGTCCAGCGGCTCCACCGTCCTGGCCGTGGGTGTCGACGGGTTGCAGGCGCAAAGCGTCGATGACGGGAAGACATTCAAGCGCGTGCATACCGACACCGGGACGACCTATACGGCCGCACTCTCGTCGCCTGGCGACAAATGGCTGGTTTTCTCTCGCGATGGGGCGATCTCGCGGTAACCGTTCGATGTCCGATCGGCGCAGCGGGCCGCGATGGAAAAGCGCGGCCCGCTGCGTCGACTTCGTCCCGCCCCGGGACGGATGGTGTGATCATCGCGCGACAGGGTGCGCGTGTCGCGGATACGAGAAGAACCCGATGCGGAGGCGGCATGTGGACGAAGTGCCGCGCAAAGCTTACCGCTGATGGATCGAACGACGCCCCATCCTCCTGTCAGCCGTGTTTTCGAAGTCGATCGCCGGTGCCGTGCACACGCATCCGATACCCCGCGACTGTCAGCTTTCTCCGCAGCCGGCGTTCCTTGGCGAACGCACTCGAACGACGGCGAGCCGCGCGCAATCGCGTGGCGGCCACTTCCGCGTAGAAGGGCCACGCAAGGCGGTCATCAGCACCGGCATGAAGTGCCCGTGCCCGCACCCGCTCCCTACCGACATCACACGCTGAGACGACCGCGACCGGCATATCACATCGTTACGGGCGCGTGACCGTGTTCCGGACCGCGCTCAAGCGCCGGATCGCGTTCCAGGCTCCAGTACATGACACGACGAATCGAAGATGGCGCTCGGCACGATGCGCTGAAGCCCTTTGGGCATGGAAGCCGATGACGAACCCATGCCGTCAGCCGGGCCGGGGCAGGCGCCGATCGGGGTTGATCGGCTGAGCGATGAGTTGATGGGCCTTCCGACAGCGGACGTTGCAGCGCATGCGACGCTGCCGCAACGTCCGTGCACGATCGAGGCTTTCGCGCCGACGCATGCCGGCGCGAGAAAGGATTGTCAAACCCCGATTCCGGCTTTCACTGCGGCATGGCCGCCGGGAAATCGCGAGATCCCCCGAATCAGATCCGACGCTTTCTCTCCGATCATGATCGTCGGCGCGTTCGTGTTTGCCCCCACCAGCGTCGGCATGATCGACGCATCCACGACACGCAGGCCCTCCGTGCCCCGTACGCGCAATTGAGCGTCGACGACGGCGAGCGCGTCGTTCCCCATGCGACACGTTCCCACCGGGTGGTAGACGGTGTCGGTCCGCTCGCGCAGCAGCGCGCGGATGTCTTCGTCCGAGCGCGACCGCGACGCATACAGATCTTCCGTCACGAACGCCGACATGGCCGGCGCCGCCATCAACCGCCGCGTCAGCTTGTATCCCTCGACGAGAACGTCGAGATCGTCCCGGTGCTCGAGGAATGCCGGGTCGATCAGCGGCGCATCCAGCGGATCCGCGCTGCGCAGCTTCACCGATCCGCGGCTCTTCGGCCTCAGCACGCATACGTGACAGGAAATGCCGTGCCCCAGGTGTATTTTCCGTCCGTGATCGCTGACGGGCCCGACGACAAAGTGCATCTGTACGTCCGGCCGCTCGAGATCGGGACGCGTCTTCAGGAACGCGCCGCCTTCGGCAAAATTGGTGGTGAGCGTACCGCTGCGCGATTTCCGGTATTGCCTGATGTCGGCCAGTGTCTTGATCCCGCCGCGTACCGATACGCCGAGCGCATCCAGGCTGTTCGTCTTGTAGCTGACGACGAAGTCCGGGTGGTCCTGCAGGTTCTGCCCCACACCCGGGAGATCGGCCACGACGTCGATTCCGTGACGCTGAAGTTCATCCTTCGGACCGATACCGGACAGCATCAGCAACTGCGGCGACTGAAGTGCACCGGCAGAAAGGATCACCTCCTTTTTCGCCCAGACCGTCTCGACATTCCCCGCACGGGTGACTTCGACGCCCACGGCCCTGTTGCCGTCGAACACGATGCGCCGGACCTGCGCATTCGTTTCCACCGTCAGATTGCCGCGCGCATTCATGTGCGGAAACAGATAGGCACGCGCGGCACTCCAGCGTTCGCCGTTCTTCTGGGTCACCTGATAGATGCCGACGCCTTCCTGCTCCGCACCGTTGAAATCGTCCGTGATGGGCAGGCCGCACTGCCGTCCGGCCTCCAGCCAACGCGCCTGAAACGGATTGTCGGTTCGCAGGTCGCTCACCCAGAGCGGGCCGCCGCGCCCATGCCAGTCATTGCCAAGGCGCTCGTTATGCTCGCTTCGCTTGAAATACGGAAAGACGTCGTTCCAGCCCCAGCCTTCGTTGCCGAGCGCGGCCCAGTCGTCGTAGTCGGCATGATGGCCGCGCGTGTACACCATCGCATTGATCGCGGACGATCCGCCCAATGCCTTGCCGCGCGGCTGATAGCCGCGCCGCCCCTGGAGCCCTTTCTGCGGCACGGTTTCGAACGCCCAGTTGTTCAGCCGGGACGGGATCATCAGCACCAGTGCGGCCGGCACGTTGATCGGCCATCCGTTGCCGTTGCCGCCGGCTTCGAAGAGGCACAGCGTCGCATCGGGGTCTTCGGTCAGGCGCGAGGCCAGCACGCTGCCTGCCGAGCCGCCGCCTACAACAAGATAATCGAATGAGTTCTTCACGGGTCTGTGTCCTGGATAGATGCCTGAGCGCTTCACAAGCAACTACCTGATGCATCGATTCCACCGCTCGCGTCGCAGCTCCCTCGAGCCGTTGTGCGGTCGGCTTCATTCCGTCACGCATCAGAACTGTGTGGCCGCATCGGCAGCGATGGAGTCGTCCATCGAACCGCATGCGGCCACGGAATGGCGATAAGCGCGATTCAGATCGCGACCGCCGGCGTATCAATGGTGCTGCGCGCCGTCGAGCAACTTCCGGAAACTTGCGATGCCCTTCTCGATCCACGTCTGCGCGCCGGGGGAGATCGCACCCATGTCGAAGAAGCCGTGCAGCATGCCGTCGCACCGGATTGTCTCGACCTTGACCCCGCTTGCGTGAAGCAGGCGGCCGTATGCTTCGCCCTCGTCGCGCAGCGGGTCGTATTCCGCGGTCAGGATGACTGCCGGCGGCAGCCCCGCGAAGTCCTTCGCGTGGATCGGCGCCAGCCGCGCATCCTGCGGGCTCGTCCCGTCGGCAACGTAATGCCGTTCGAACCACGCGATCGTCTCGAGGTCGAGCAGATAGCCTTCACCGTTTTCCTTGAAGGACGGAAAGCCTGAACGGTCCCCCGCCACCGCCGGATAGATCAGGAGCTGGGCGGCCAACGAAACGCCGTCGGCATGCAGTTGCTGGGTCACGACGGCCGCCAGATTGCCGCCGGCGCTATCGCCGGCCACCGCCACGACGTCGTTTCCGCCCAGCTCGCCCGCGTTCGCGATCACCCATCTGGTCGCGGCAATCGCGTCGTCCGCCGCGGCCGGATACCGGTGCTCGGGCGCCAGGCGGTAGTCCACCGAGACCACGACCGCGTTCGCGGCGCGCGCCACCTCCCGGCAAATGTTGTCGTGGGTATCCAGATCGCCAATGACGAACCCACCGCCGTGGAGATAGACGACCGTCGCCAGATGACGCTCCTGGCTCGGCCGATAGAGCCGTGCCCGCAGCGAACCGACCGCGCCGGGAATGGTCAGGTCTTCCACGCCATGAAGGTCGACAACGGTTTCCGGTGCGCGAACGGCGCGAGCCAGATGCAGCATCAGTCCGCGCGCTTCTTCCGGCGTTGACTGCGGCAAGGGTTTCGCGCCGGACCCGGCAAAGGATTCGAGAAAACCCGCGAGATGCAAATCGAGTGCCATGACATCACCTTGTAATCGAACGTTGGCCGGGGATCAGCGATACACGAGGACTTCGGCGTCCGGGCTCAGCTCCGGGATGGTCTTGCGTTCCTCCTCGTACTCGAAGTGGTGCTGCCACGGCATGCGATCGCCGCGCATGTGCATCTGGTGTTGCGAGCGCATCACGTACCCGGCATTGAAGTTGTTCGGGTCCGTCCAGGGCAGCCGCTGCATGTCGGCGTCTTCGTCACGCAGGCGCGGCTCCACTGTCTTCGCGCCGACCTTGTCCATATGCGCGAGCACGCGGCACGTGAATTCGCAGACGAGATCCGCGCGCAGCGTCCAGCTCGAACGGTAGTAGCCGTAGACGAACGCCATGTTCGGGATACCTTCGATCATCATGCCGCGGTACGACACGCGCTTGCTCATGTCGACCGGGGCGCCATCGAGCCGGAATGCGATCTGGCCGAAAGCGCTCATGTCGAAGCCGGTGGCCGTCACGACGATGTCCGCGTCCAGGTGTTCGCCCGATGCCAGCGTGATGCCGCTTTCGTCGAACGCTTCGATGGTGTCGGTCACGACCGATGCTTTCCCGTCCCGGATGGCCGCGAAGAGGTCGCCGTCGGGGACGGCAGCCACGCGCTGTTGCCACGGGCGATAGCTCGGATTGAAATGCTTGTCGACGTCGAACCCTTCCGGCAGCTGTTGCCGCGTCTCGTTGATCAGCCAGTCGCGCACCGCGTCCGGGTTCGCCGTGGACAGGTTGATCAGGTCGAAGGTCTGCTTCAGGTGCGCGCGTCGCAGAATCTCCGAGCGCCATTCTTCGGGAAGGCTGAGTTCTCGGAGCGTTGCGTCCAGCTGGTGGGTCCACGGCACCGCCGTGAAGAACGTCGGCGACCGTTGCAGCATCGTCACGTGCGCCGCGGTGCCGGCCAGTGCCGGAACCAGCGTCGCAGCGGTTGCGCCCGAGCCGATGACGATCACGCGCTTTCCGGCATAGTCGAGTTCTTCGGGCCAGTGTTGCGGATGAACGACCGTTCCCTTGAAACGATCTAACCCGTTCCACTTGGGGGTAAAGCCCTGACGATGGTCGTAGTACCCTGCGCCCAGCCACAGGAAGCCGGTGGTCATCGTGAAACGTTCGCCGGTATCGTTGCGCGACACCTCGACCGTCCAGCGCTTGTGTTCACTCGACCAGTTCACCGTTTGAACACGATGCCCGTAGTGGATCTTCGAACCGAGGTCATACTCGTCGATGACTTCGCCGAGATAGCTGTGGATCTCCTCCGCCGTCGCGATCGAGCGGCCCTGCCACGGGCGGAATCCGAATGCGTACGTGTACAGGTCGCTGTCGGACCGTGCGCCGGGGTAACGATGCGTCCACCACGTCCCGCCGAATCCGTCCATGGCTTCCAGAATGGCGAACGAGCGCCCCGGCAGGTTCATGCGGAGATGGCATGCTGCATCGATCCCCGAGATTCCCGCTCCGATGATTAGTACATCTACGTGCTCAGGCGAACACGCAGCTGTTTGTTTCTCAGTCATGAGATCCCTCCGATGACCAGTTATTGAAGATATCCGCCACGCCGCACGGCAAGATCACACGACTTGGTCATTTGACCATACAGCACGAAGACGCTCACCCGTGCATACCAGCGATCACGCGCCAAACCCGAGAAGATTGCCGAATCATCCGACCCATCAGCAAGCGGGCCACAGCGATACGTATTCCGGTTTGGTTCGTCATCTCGAATATGGTCAATTGACCAAATTCAATGGTTCCCAGTCTATGCAGTCGAACAGCAATTTGAATCAGGGCTTTCCATTACACGCTCGTTCGAGCAAGCCGCAGCTCGAGCCACGGGAATCGGCGCGGCTCATCTCGTCAGGTGTTCGTCACCCGCAACTCGCGCCGAAGGATTTTCCCGACGTTGCTCTTCGGCAGGCTGTCGCGAAACTCGATGCTTTTCGGACGCTTGTAGCCGGTCAACTGGCCCTTGCAGAACGCCATCAAGTCCTCGGCCGTCAGTTCGGGCGCTTTCCTGACCACGAACAGCTTGACGGCCTCTCCCGAGTGCTCGTCGGGTACGCCGATCGCCGCGACTTCGTAGACGCCCGGGTGTTTGGCGACGACTTCTTCGACCTCGTTCGGATAGACGTTGAAGCCGGACACGAGGATCATGTCCTTCTTGCGGTCGACGATTCGCACGAAGCCGTCCGCCGAGATCGACGCAATGTCGCCTGATCGGAAGAAGCCGTCCGCGGTCATCACTTTCGCGGTCTCGTCCGGTCGCCGCCAGTAACCCGCCATCACCTGGGGGCCGCGGATGCACAGCTCGCCGGCTTGTCCGGGCGGCAGTTCGTTGCCGTCGTCGTCCCGGATCGATATGTCGGTGGACGGCAACGGCAGGCCGATCGTGCCGTTGAACTCGCCGCGTGCAACGGGGTTGACCGTCACGCACGGCGATGTCTCGGACAGCCCGTATCCTTCGATGATCGGCGCGCCGGTCATTTCCCTCCAGCGCTTTGCGACGACTTCCTGCGTGGCCATCCCGCCGCCGTTGGCCAGCAGCAGATTGGAGCAATCGAGACGCGAGAAGTCGGGATGATGGAGCATCGCGTTATACAGCGTGTTCACACCCGGGAAGGTGGTGATCTTGTATCCGGCGAGCGACGCGATCATCCCGCCGATGTCGCGCGGGTTCGGAACGAGCACGCACATCCCGCCCGTGTATATCGTCGACAGGCAGCAGATGTTGAGCGCAAAGATGTGATAGATCGGAAGGGCCGCCACCGTGATGAACTGCTTCACGTCGGGGCGCCAACTGCGCGCGGGCTCGAACCAGACGTCCGCCTGCAATACATTCGCGACGATGTTCCGATGCAACAGCGTCGCCCCTTTCGACACGCCGGTCGTCCCGCCCGTATATTGGAGAAACGCGATGTCGTCCGGTGACAGGCGAGCCGGCGCGAACGGGCGCCCGCGGCCCTCCGCGATCGCGTCGTCGAATGTCGTATGCGCGCCCGGCGCCTGCGTCGTCGCGGTGGGACCGCCCTGCGTGGCGACCAGCACATGCTTCACCTGCGTGTGCGCGATGATGGCGTCCAGCGTCGCAGCACAACTGTCGAGCAGGATAATCGCCTCGGCGCCGCTATCGTTCAGCTGGTGTTCCAGCTCGCGGGGCGTATAAAGCGGATTGACGTTGACGACGACGTAGCCGGCGCGCAGGACTGCACAGATCGACACCGGGTAAGGCAGCACGTTCGGCATCATGATCGCGACGCGCGCACCGCGCTCGAGCCCCCTCGATTGCAGCCAAGCGGCCAGCGAGCGCGACATCGCGTCGACTTCACCATACGTGACCAGCGTACCGTCACACGCGAACGCGGGCCTTTCGCGAAACTTGTCGAAGCTTGCGTCGATCAATTCGCTGACGGATCGATACGCGCTGCAGTCGATCTCTGCCGGCACTTCTGGCGGATAGGAAGCAAGCCAGATCTTTTCCATACCGAGTCTCCTCTGTCCTGTTTGAATGATCGCGCGATGCTTCGCGCTTGGACGCACGTCGGGCACGCCGGCGAGCGTCGAACGATGCGAGAGCGCTGTCCTGCCGATCCGTCGCAAGCCGCATTGTTCTCACGGCAATGCGCGGACCCAAGCGTCAGACGCCGACACTGCCCCTTTCGGCCAGCCGCCGAACGAACGCGGCGGCGCGTTCCAGCAGATAGCGCGCCGTCGCGATATGGCGGGCCGCGGTCACGATGCCGTGATGATGCGCGGGCAGATGGTGATGCTCGACTTCGCTGCCGGCACGCGCCGCGCACGATGCATAGGCCACGCCCTCGTCGCACAGCGGGTCGAGCCCCACGGTTGCAATGAACATCGGCGGCTGCCGCCGGCCCTCCGCATGCAGCAGCGGAGACAGGCGCGCAAGATCGAGCGGCGTGCCGGCCGGCACGTAGTGGTCGCGGAACCAGCGCATCGATTCGGCCACCAGCGGAAATCCGCCTTGAATGCGCCGATATGACGGCAGCGACGCGGTCAGGTCCGTCACCGGATAAAAAAGGAGCTGTCCGACGATCAACGATCGCGCCGACGATTCCGCATTCGCGATGATGGTCGCCATGTTCCCGCCGGCGCTGTCGCCGGCCAGCACCACACGGGACGCGTCGATGGCGAGCGCCGGGGCATGGGCAATCAGATAGTCCAACGCCCGTTCGCAGTCCTCGAGCGGAACCGGCCACCGGTGCTCCGGCGATCGCCGGTACTCCACCGACGCGACCGGGCACCCGCCATGCCGTGCGAGATGACGGCAAATGCCGTCATGCGTGTCCACGCTGCCGATCACCCACCCGCCGCCGTGAATGAACACGACGAGCGGATCGCGGCCGATACCAGCCGCGTCGCGCGGGCGATAGAGCCGTATCCGAATGCTGCCGCCCGTGACGGGAACCGCGATGTCGTCATGGGTCACCGCGTCGTCACCCACGAGGCCGTTCAGTTCGCACGCACGCTCGAAGTTCGCGCGCGATTGATCCACGGACAAGCTGCCGTAGTGCCGTCCGCCCAGTTCGCGGAACGTCTGCACGGCGTCCCGGGCATCCTCAGCCACCTCCGTCAGCGGCAACCAGAGCACCGATGTCATGCGCATCCCCCGCTCAGAGCGTACCGAACACGCTTTGATCCCATTGCGTCGCGGCACGGTATTCATCCACCGTGCCGGGCCAGTTGTTGATCACCTTGCCCTGCGCGTTCTTGTACCAGCTCGAGCAGCCCGCGGAAAACGCCGACCCGGCCATCGCCGCTTGCAGCTTGTTGTTGTATTCGTCGAACACGGCCCTGTCGACGTCGACCGCGTCGATACCCGCCGCGGCCATGCCGCCGATCGCATCGATGATGTAGTTCTGCTGGATCTCGAGCATCGACACGATGGAGTTGTGGTTCAGGTTCGTGTTCGGCCCGTACAGCATGAACATGTTGGGAAAGCCCGGCACCGTGATGCCCAGATAGGCCTCCGGCCCGTGTTCCCACGCCTGCGCCAGCGTGCCGCTCGTGCCGCGCACCTGCAGGCTGCCCTGGAATGCCTGGCTCTCGAAGCCCGTGCCGAATATGACCACGTCGAACGGCAGAACGCGGCCGTCCCGCGTCACGATACCGTCTTCGACGAACGCCTCCACACCTGCCGTTTCGAGCGCGACGTTCTCACGCATGAGCGCCGGGTAGTAGTCGTCCGACCGCAGGATCCGCTTGCACGCGTATTCGTAGTCCGGCGTCAGTTTCTCGCGCAGTACCGGGTCGGACACCTGCCGATGAAGATGCGCCAACGCGAGGCTCTTGCCTTCCGTCTGCGCATTGGAACCCATCCGCGTGCGCTCGAATCCCGACTCGCGGAACGCATGCAGCGATTTCCGGCTCTCCTCGAAGAGACGAGGCTCCTGCTCGTACGAATCGAGCTGCTCCTTCGAGAAGATGATCTGGTTGCGCGGCATGATCCAGTTTGCGCTGCGCTGGAACACCGTAAGCTGCGCGACCTTCGGCGCAATCGCCGGCACGTATTGCACCGCGCTCGCGGCGTTGCCGATGCTCGCCACGCGCTTGCCGCTCAGGTCCACATCGTGCCGCCATTGCGCGGAGTGGAAGGTGTCGCCCTTGAAACTCGCCAGGCCGCGCACCGCCGGCGTCATCGGCCGGTTCAGTTGCCCCCACGCCGGCACGAAGAAGCGAGCGGTCAACCGCGATCCGTCGTCCAGCTCGAACCGCCAGAGGTGCGCAGCCGCATCCCATTGTGCGCGGCAAATCTCGCGATTGAACCGCAGGTGGTCTGCCAGGTCGAACCGCGCTGCAAGCGATTTCAGGTAATTGAGCAGTTCGTTTCTGCCTGCATACATCGCGCTGACGCGCAAGTGCGGATGGAAGCTGTAGCAATACAGGTGCGACTCGGTATCGCATGCCGCGCCGGGATACGAATTGTCGAGCCAGACGCCGCCGAGCTCCGGACGTTTCTCGAGCACGACGAAGTCGTCGATACCTGCGATTTTCATGCGGGCCGCCATTCCAAGGCCGCCGAAGCCGGCACCCAGAATGACGACCTCGTGATGCTCAACCTTTTCTACAGTGTTCACGGTGCACTCTCTCCATTAACGTTACGGCGACGACGGATCGGCCTGCGTCGGTTCAATAGGCCTGCTCATACAGGCGCAACGCATCGGCATCCGTGACAACGACCGGATTGTTCTGCAGCAGGCGCTGCTGCTTCATCGCATCCGCCGCGAGTGTCGGCAGGCTCGAACGCGTGACGCCCACGTCGCGCAGGCGTCGCGGTGCGCCGGATCGTTCGATCAGGTCATTCAGGAATCCGATGAATGCGGCCGTGCGCGCGTGGACATCGCCGTTTCCATCCGCCCCTACGACGTCTGCCAGTTCCGAATATTGCGGAGCGGCCGCTTCCGCGTTGAAACGCAGGACGGGGGCCAGCATCAATGCGTTCGACAAACCATGCGGGATGTGGAAATGGCCGCCCAACGGATACGCCAGTGCATGAACCGCGGCCACCGGCGCGTTGGCGAACGCTTGCCCCGCCAGGGTGGCGCCGAGCAGCATGGCCTCCCTCGCACGCTGATCTTCGCCGTTCTCGCAAGCCGGGATCAGGTTGTTTGCCAGCAAACGCAGTGCTTCCCGCGCCAGCGCATCGGAAATCGCATTCTTCTTGTGCTTGCTGGTATACGCCTCGATGGCATGGACCATCGCATCGATGCCGGTCGCAGCCGTATGACTGCGCGGCAGGCCAACAGTCAGTTCGGCGTCCAGGATCACTCTGTCGGCATACAGCTGTCGGGCGACGATGCCCATCTTGTTCGTTTCGCCTACCGAAACGATGGAAATATTGGTGACTTCCGACCCGGTGCCGGCCGTCGTCGGGATCTGTACCAATGGCAGGCGGTCGCCGTGAACGTTGGCAATTCCATACATTTCTGCGAGAGATTGCTGCGAGACGGCAAGTACCGCGGCCAGCTTCGCAATGTCCATCGATGAGCCGCCGCCCAGGCCGATGACCACTTCCACCTCTGCACTGCGAGCGACCTCGACGCACCGCGATACCACGGCCTCCGGCGGGTCGGCCACGACCTCGTCAAAAACCGCCGCATGGAATCCGGCCGCTGCCAACGACGCTTTCGCCGGCTCCAGCACGCCGGCCTCGTGCAACCCCGCGTCCGTGACGATCAGCACATTGCGGCGGTCCGTCCAGGCCGCCATGACTTGACCCAGGCGGCGCACACAGCCCCATTCCTGGAGAATCGACGGGACGGTTTCGAACAACATCGACTGCGGGGACATTTCCATTGACGTTTCCTTGATACCGACGTTGCCGTCAGACCTGCAACCACACGTTTTTCATTTCCTGATATTCGTCGATTCCGCAACGGGAACCCGCTCGGCCAAGGCCGGATTGCTTCAACCCGCCGAACGGCGCCAACGAAATACTGTTCCGGCGCCAAATGCAAAACGACTTCCGTCATTGAAGACACCGCGTGCGACGCACCGGCAGGCGCCGCGCCGTTTCGCCGCCGCGCCGCGGTTTCCGCTGAACATTTCGCGGCACGAAAGCGCCCGCCTCTGAACGCGAGACGTCCGAGTTTGAGATAGACTACGCGCCTTTGGTCAACTGACATGGTCATTTGACCACAACCAGAAACCCGCGGCAACTTGGTAGTTGCACGGGGCTGCGGTGCCGAAACCGTCGCCGCGACACTCGAACCGACAATGCGGGCCATAGTCGCCTGCGTCCCAAGGAGTCCACATGAAAAATCAGAAACGACGCTGCCACGGCGCCGTATGCGCGCTGGCGGCGGCGATACTGGCGGGCTGCGGGCCCGCCGAACAGCAGGCCGCCGCGCCGGCCACCCCGGTTGCGGCGATGACGCTGGCCGCCTCGCGCCTCGATCTGACCGAAGACCTGCCCGGCCGCGTCGCGGCGGTCCGGATTGCCGAGATCCGGCCCCAGGTCAGCGGCATCGTGCAGCGACGGCTGTTCGAACAGGGCACGGAAGTGCGGGCGGGCCAGCCGCTGTTCCAGATCAACCCGGCGCCGTTCAAGGCCGACATGGATACGGCCGCGGCCGCCCTGCAACGCGCGCAAGCCGCGCTCGAACGGGCCAAGGTGCAGACGACGCGGCTCAAACCGCTGGTCGAGGCCGACGCGATCAGCCGGCAGGTCTATGACGACTCGGTGTCCCAACGCGACCAGGCCGCCGCCGACGTCGCACAGGCCCGCGCGACGCTCGCACGACGCCAGCTCGACCTGAAGTTCGCGACCGTCGAGGCGCCGATCACGGGCCGCATCGACCAGGCGCTCGTGACCGAGGGTGCGCTGGTCGCGAGCAGCGACAGCCAGCCGATGGCACGCATCCAGCAGATCGACCAGGTCTACGTGGACGTGCGCCAGCCGGCCGCATCGCTCGAATCGCTGCGCGGCGCCCTCGCGGCCCAGCCGGACGCGACCGGCAATGGCCTGCCGGTCGACGTGCTGCGCGGCGACGATTCGCGCTACGACGTGAGGGGCCGCATGCTGTTCTCGGGCGTCAACGTCGACCCGGGCACCGGCGACGTGCTGTTGCGCGTGCTGGTCGACAACCCGAAGCGCGAGCTGCTGCCCGGCATGTATGTGCGCGCCCGCATCCCGCGTGGGCACTATGACAACGCGCTGACCGTGCCGCAGCAGGCGATCGTCCGCGCAGGCGGCAAACCGCAGGTCTGGGTGCTCGACGCGAAGAGCCAGGCGCATCTGAAGGCCGTCGAGGTGGGCGAGCTGACGAACCGGAGCTACCGCATCAAGTCGGGCCTGCAGGCAGGCCAGAAGGTCGTCGTCGAAGGCATGGAACGCCTGAGCGACGGCGCGACCGTGACGGCGACCGCATGGAAGGCGCCCGAGGCGGTCAAGACCGCTTCCGCGCACTGAGTCACGGGGAGCCTCCAGTCATGTCCCAATTCTTCATCCGGCGCCCGGTCTTCGCATGGGTGATCGCCCTCTTCATCATCCTGCTGGGCCTGATCGCCATTCCCGAACTGCCGGTTGCGCGCTATCCGTCGGTCGCGCCGCCGACCGTCACCATTACCGCCACCTACCCGGGCGCCACGCCGCAGACGATGAGCGACAGCGTGCTGAGCCTCATCGAGCGCGAGCTGTCCGGCGTGCGCAACCTGCTGTATTTCGAATCGTCGGCGGATACCTCCGGTCAGGCGCAGATCACCGCGACCTTCAAGCCCGGCACCGATTCGGCGATGGCACAGGTTGAAGTACAGAACAAGCTCAAGTCGGTCGAACCGCGCCTGCCTCCCGTCGTGCGGCAAAACGGCGTGATCGTGCAGTCGGCCGCCACGGGCTTCCTGTTGTTCGTCGGCCTCAAGTCGGACAGCGGCCGCTACGACGAAAACGCGCTTGCCGACTATATGGCGCGCAACGTCGTCGAGGATCTGCGACGTGTCGAAGGCGTCGGCAAGGTGCAACTGTTCGGCTCCGAACAGGCGATGCGCATCTGGGTCGATCCGCAGAAGCTGATCACCTACGGCCTGTCGATGAACGACCTGACGACGGCCGTCAGCCAGCAGAACGTGCAGATCGCGCCGGGCAGCCTCGGCGCGGCGCCCGCGCTGTCCGGGCAGCGCGTCACGGTGCCGCTCACCGCGCAAGGCCAGCTCACGACGCCGGAGCAGTTCGCGAAGATCGTGCTGCGCGCGAATGCGAACGGCTCGAAGGTCGTGCTCGGCGATGTCGCACGGGTCGAACTCGGCCCGCAGGCGTTCACCTTCGTCAACAGCGAGAACGGCAAACCCGCCACCTTCGCGGGCGTGCAGCTGGCGCCGGGCGCCAACGCGGTGAAGACCGCGGAGGCCGTGCGCGAGCAACTGGACATGATCGCCAGGACGATGCCGGCCGGCATGGCCTACTCGATCCCGTTCGATACCGCGCCGTTCGTGAAGATCTCGATCGAGAAGGTCGTTCACACGCTGCTCGAGGCGATGGTGCTCGTGTTCCTGGTGATGTACCTGTTCCTGCAAAACGTGCGCTACACGCTGATCCCGGCGATCGTCGCGCCGGTGGCGATGCTCGGCACCTTCACGGTCATGCTGATGACCGGTTTCTCGATCAACGTGCTGACGATGTTCGGCATGGTGCTCGCGATCGGCATCATCGTCGACGATGCGATCGTCGTCGTCGAGAACGTCGAACGCCTGATGGTGGAAGAAGGCCTGTCGCCGAAAGACGCGACGATCAAGGCGATGAAGGAAATCACCGGCGCGATCATCGGCATCACGTTGGTGCTGACGGCCGTGTTCCTGCCGATGGCGATGTCGAGCGGTTCGGTCGGCGTGATCTATCAGCAGTTCACGCTGTCGATGGCCGTATCGATCATGTTCTCGGCCCTGCTCGCGCTGACGCTGACGCCGGCCCTGTGCGCGACGATGCTCAAGCCGGTCGAACACGGGCACCACGAGAAGCGCGGCTTCTTCGGCTGGTTCAACCGCCGTTTCGACCGCCTCACGCAATGGTACGAGACGCGCGTCGGCCGGCTGGTCGGCCGCACCGGGCGCGTGATGCTGCTGTTCGTCGCGATTTCCGCCGCGCTGGTGTTCGGCTTCCGGATGCTGCCGTCGTCGTTCCTGCCCGAGGAAGACCAAGGCTACTTCATGACCGGCTTCCTGCTCCCGGCGGATTCGACCGTCGAGCGCACCGGCGACGTGGTCAAGGCGCTCGAGAAGCATCTCGCATCGCGTCCGGCCATCGAGTCGAGCATCTCGATCATCGGCTACGGCTTCTCCGGCCTCGGCTCGAATGCGGCACTGAACTACGCGGTGCTGAAGGACTGGAACAAGCGCGGCGGCGCCTCCACGCTGGACGAAGCGATGCGCGCGCAGGCAGCGATGGGCGGCGTGACCGAAGGCACGGTCATGAGCCTGTTGCCGCCGGCGATCGACGGGCTGGGCACCAGCTCGGGCTTCACGATGCGCCTGCAGGATCGCGCCAACCAGGGCTACGCGGCGCTCAAGGCGGCTGAAACCAGGCTGCTCGAACTGGCCGCGCAAAGCAAGGTGGTGACCGGCGTCTATCCGGACAGCCTGCCGACCGGTACGAGCGTGAAGCTGGACATCGACCGCGAGAAGGCCGAAGCGCTCGGCGTGTCGTTCACGACCATCAGCGACACGCTGTCGGCCGCGATGGGCTCGACCTACGTGAACGACTTTCCCAATGCGGGCCGCATGCAGCAGGTGATCATCCAGGCCGATGCGCCGGCACGCATGCAGATCGAAAACGTGATGAAGCTCTACGTGCGCAACGCGACCGGCGGCATGGTGCCGCTGTCCGAAGTGGTGCGTCCGGTCTGGTCGGAAGCCCCGCTCCAGATGGTGCGCTTCCAGGGTTATCCGTCAGCGCGCATCTCCGGCGGTTCGGCACCCGGCTACTCCAGCGGCGCGGCGATGGCCGAGATGGAGCGTCTGGCCGCGCAGTTGCCGCCGGGCTTCTCGGTCGCCTGGACCGGCCAGTCGCTGCAGGAGCGCGAGTCGGCATCGCAGGCGCCGATGCTGATGGCGCTGTCGATGGTCGTCGTGTTCCTCGTGCTCGCGGCGCTCTACGAGAGCTGGGCGATTCCGCTGTCGGTGATGCTGGTGGTGCCGCTCGGCCTGATCGGCGCACTCGGCGCCGTGATGCTCCGCGGGCTGCCGAACGACGTGTTCTTCAAGGTCGGGATGATCACCGTGATCGGCCTGTCGGCGAAGAACGCGATCCTGATCGTGGAATTCGCGAAGCAGTTGCGCGAGGAAGGCAAGGGGCTGATCGAGGCTGCCGTGCAGTCGTCGAAGCTGCGCCTGCGCCCGATCCTGATGACGTCGCTCGCGTTCGGGCTCGGCGTGGTGCCGCTCGTCGTCGCCTCCGGCGCCAGCTCCGAGACGCAACACGCGATCGGCACCGGCGTGCTGGGCGGCATGATCACCGCCACCGTGCTGGCCATTTTCTTCGTTCCGGTTTTCTTTGTGTTCGTGATGAGCATCCAGGAACGCATCTCGGCATGGCTGGCATCCGGCAAGAAGCCCGCCACCGTGACCCACGAACAAGAAGGTTGATGCCATGCGATTGCTTATTCTTTCCGCTGCGGTTTCCGCCGCCCTCGCGCTGTCGGCATGCTCGATGGCGCCGAAGCTGGTCAAGCCCGAGATGCCGGTGCCGACCGCCTATACGACCGCTGCCGCGGCCGACCAGCACGCGAACGCGGCCGATCTCGGCTGGCGCACGATGTTCGGCGACCGTCGCCTGCAGCGCCTGATCGAGCTCGCGCTCGACAACAATCGCGACCTGCGCCTGGCCGCGCTGAACGTCCAGGCCGCCGAAGCGCAGTACGGTATCCAGCGTTCCGCACGCCTGCCGTCGATCGGCGCCGGCGCGAGCTTCACGCGCCAGCGCACGGCGGCCGACTCGCAATCGAACCCGCCGCTGCTCGAAAACACGCAGAACCAGTACGGCGTGAACGTCGGCGTCAGCGCGTTCGAGATCGACCTGTTCGGCCGCGTGAAGTCGCTGTCCGATGCGGCGTTCGCGCGCTACCTCGCGACCGATCACGGCCGCCGCGCGGTGCAGATCGCGCTCGTCGGCTCCGTGGCCAACGCATATTTCGCCGAGCGCCTCGCGCAGGAACAGCGCGCATTGTCCGAGCGCACGCTGAACGACTGGCGTCAGTCGCTCGATCTCGCGCGCCGGCTCAAGCTCGCGGACCAGGCGAGCGGCGTGGACATCGCGCAGGCCGAAGGCCAGGTCGCCAGCGCCAGCGCCGATCTCGAAGCGCGCTCGCGCGCCGTCGAGCAGGCGGGCAACGCGCTGCGGTTGCTGGTCGGCACCGACCTGCCGAAGACCCTGCCCGACCCGCTGTCGCTGGAACGCCAGCCGGTGATGACGCAATTGCCGGCCGGATTGCCGTCGGAATTGCTGTACCGCCGGCCGGACATCCAGCAGGCCGAGCAGAATCTCGTCGCCGCCAACGCCGACATCGGCGCGGCGCGCGCGGCGTTCTTCCCGCGCCTGTCGCTGACCTCGTCGATCGGCTTCCTCAGCCCGGGGCTGGGCAGCCTGTTCGACGGCGGCCAGCGCGTGTGGAGCTTCGCGCCGCAGGTCACGTTGCCGATCTTCCAGGGCGGCCGGCTGCGTTCCGAACTGAATCTCGCGGAAGTGCGCAAGTTCAGCGCGGTCGTCGAGTACGAACGCGCGATCCAGACCGCGTTCCGCGAAGTGGCCGACGGCCTCGCCGGGCGCGAGACCTTCAGCCGCCAGATCGACGCGCAAAGCCGGGTCGTCAAGAGCGCCGAGCGCCGCACCGATCTCGTGAACCTGCGCTATCGCGCCGGCATCGAGGATCGGCTGGAACTGCTCGACTCGCAGCGGCAGCTGTATGCCGCGCGTCAGGCCTTGCTGGATCTGCGCAACGCCGAACTGGGCAACGCGGTCGCGCTCTACAAGGCGCTCGGGGGCGGCCTGACGGACGTCGACGTGCGTTCTGGCAACAGCGTTCCGAACAGCTGAGCCTTGCGTCATCGCTCGTTCATTCGCGACGATCAAAAACACGATCGAGTCCGGCGGCACAGGCACCACGCCGCCGGGCCGCCTGCCGATCGCGCTCGCTTCGTATTGCTGACGGTCACCATCGCCCTGACGATTCTGAACGGTTGGTTCATCGTCTATGGCCTGAACGTTGTAACCGCGTCCGCGGTCGCCGACCACGCAATTGCGGCCGTGATCCGGGATGCGCCGAGCTATTTGGTCCTCGCTTTCCTGCTGCTGATCGCACTCGTCTCGACGGTGATCGGGCTCGTCAAACGGGCTCACGAAGAGGAGGGGTAGCCCGCTTGTCCGGCATTCGCCGCCGCCCGTGCGTCGGAGACAGGGCATCTGCCGACATCAATCATGGAGGTCGCAATACCAGACGATCGAAAAGCGGTGGAAGTGCGAAATGGCGGAAGGCAGCCGGAGTCGAACCGACCCGGGAGTGTCTGACACCCCCAACTGGATTTGAGGTCCAGCCGTACCACCGGATACGAATGCCTTCCGACGAGAAAAGAACCAAAAGCGCGAGAAGAATGACGAGCGCCTACGCCTGAATATCCACCCAACCGCTGTCAGGCCGCAGGAAGTGGAGATCGCGGTGGAAGCGAGTATACCCAACCCGATCGAAGAACTCGAGAATCTGGATCGCACGCTTGCGGCCGAGCCCGGTCGCGTCGCGAAACGTCGCCGCATCGAGCCCGCCGCCGCGCGTCGGCGCGAGATGCGCAACCAGCCCGGCCAGCTCGCGCACGACATCCGCGTGATAGAACAGGTCACGCACGACCTGATGCACGTCGCCGCGCCGCGCGAGCTTGCGCAGCAGCGTCCGCACGGCCTCCTCCGCCGCACCCGTCTCGCGCGCCAGATCGCGGACCCACGGCGGATCGAAGCGCCCGGCGTGGATCAGCGGCAGCAGTTGCCGCGCCAGCGCTTCCTCGCGCGCATCGAAACTCACCGAATGCGACGGCAGATGCAGCCAGGGCCCGCTACGCGCCACCTCCCCGCCGTCCACCAGCGCATCGACGAGCGCGCGCCACAGCGCATCGCCGACGAGCGGCGCCACCATCCGCCGCAGGCGTGCCGCGTCGAGCCCCTGCTCGTCCGGCATGCGCTCGTGATACGCGCGCAGCGTGTCGATCGTGCGCGCCTGCAGCGCCAGCCAGTGCGCCCGCGCCATCACCGTACCTTCGTTCGACGCGGCGTCGCGCTGGCCAATCGCCAGCGCATCGTCCGGCAACGCGAGCACGTCGGGCGCAAACCCGCTCAGGTGCGTGAGCATCGTTCGGGCGATGCCGAGCGGCGCCTGCGCGAGCAGCGCATCGAGCCGTCCTTCGTCGAGCCACGACGCCAGTGCGTCGAGCCATGCGCGACGCTCGGGCGTGCGGCGCTTGCGCGCGGGACCGAACGGGTCGAGCACACGGCCGCCGCCGACGGTGCGCGTCGCTTGCGGATTGCGAACGATGAAGCGATCGCCCGGCAGCGCGAACACGGGTTCGTCGAACACCAGTTGCACGCGCATCTTCTGGCCGGCCGCCAGCGTATCGCCGTCGAGCAGCGCGACGTGCGCGACGCGATGCAGCGTGCCGAGATGCACGTGCAGCGGCGCCCAGTGCGTCAGCGTCAGCCCCGCGTCGGCCAGCAGCGTCAGTTCAACGTCAAGCCGCGGCGACGTCGCGACGAGCCGCGCATCCGCGACGGTATCGCCGCGTTCGACGTCCGCCTTGTCGACGCCGGCCAGGTTCAGCGCGCAGCGCTCGCCCGCGCGGCCCGCGTCGACCGGTCGGTTCTGCGCATGAATGCTGCGCACGCGCGCCGCCGCGCCGGTGCGCACGACCGCGAGCGTGTCGCCGGTCGCCACGCGCCCCGCGAACGCGGTGCCCGTCACCACGGTGCCCTGCCCGGCGAGCGTAAACACGCGATCGACCGCGAGCCGGAACAGGCCGTCGTCGCGGCGCGCGCGCCACGAGAGCGCCGCATCGGCGAGGAAACGCTTCAATGCGGCGACGCCCGGATCGTCGTCGCGCGTCGCGCAGGTTTCGAAGACCGGCGCGCCATCGAGCGTCGAGCCGTGCAGCCACGCGGCGATCTCGTCGCGCACCGCCGACAGGCGTGCGGCGTCGACGCGATCGCACTTCGTCAGCGCGACCGCGCCATGCGTCACGCCGAGCAGTTGCAGGATCGCGAGATGCTCGCGGGTTTGCGGCATCACGCCGTCGTCGGCGGCGATCACGAGCAGCGCGAAGTCGATTCCGCACGCGCCGGCCGCCATCGTATGAACCAGCTTCTCGTGGCCCGGTACGTCGATCAGGCCGAGCACGTCGCCGTTCTCGAGCGGCGTATACGCATATCCGAGTTCGATCGAGATGCCGCGCGCCTTCTCTTCCTTCAAGCGGTCGGTGTCGACGCCCGTCAGCGCCCGTACGAGCGTCGTCTTGCCGTGATCGATATGTCCTGCAGTACCGACGATCATGCAGCGGGCCCTGCGATCCGCACGCATTGCGCGACGAATGTCGCTTCGTCGGCCGCTTCGAGGCAGCGCAGGTCGAGCCGCAGCGCATTGTCGGCCACGCGGCCGATCACCGGACGCGGCCATTCGCGCAGCCGCTTCTCGAGCTGCGCGAGCGCGCGGCCGCCGCGCTTGCCGTCCGGCGTGCGCACGACGAGCCCGGCGCTCGGCAACTGGTCGAGCGGCAGCGCACCGCTGCCGATCTGGCTGAACATCGGCTCGACGCGCACGTCGAAGCCGCTGCCGAGCGCGGCCTGCAACGCCGGACGCACGCGCTCGGCGGCCTCGGCGATGTCACGTTGCGGCCGCGTCAGCAGCCGCAGCGTCGTGAGCCGCTCGCACAGGAATTCCGGCGCCTGGTAGAGCCGCAGCACGGGTTCGAGCGCGGCGAGCGTCAGCTTGCCGACGCGCAGCGCGCGCTTGAGCGGATGTTTCTTGATCTTCGCGACGAGCGCGCGATCGCCGACGATCAGGCCGGCCTGCGGCCCGCCGAGCAGCTTGTCGCCGCTGAACGTGACGAGGTCCGCGCCGGCCGCGACGGTTTCCTGCACGGTCGTCTCGTGCGGCAGGCCCCATTGCGACAGATCGGCCAGCGTGCCGCTGCCGAGATCGACCGCCACCGGCAGCCCGCGCTCGCGCGCAAGCGGCACGAGTTCGGCCAGCGTCACTTCCTTCGTGAAGCCGCTGATCGCGTAATTGCTGCAGTGCACCTTCATCAGCATCGCCGTGCGCGGGCCGATTGCATCCGCATAGTCGCGCAGATGGGTTCGGTTGGTCGTGCCGACCTCGTGCAGCTTCGCACCGGCACGGCTCATGATGTCCGGAATGCGGAACGCGCCGCCGATCTCGACCAGTTCGCCGCGCGACACGACGACTTCCTTCTTCGTTGCCAGCGCCGACAGCGTCAGTAGCACGGCCGCGGCATTGTTGTTGACGACGGTCGCGGCTTGCGCGCCGGTCAGTTCGCATAACAGATCGTCGATCAGATCGTCGCGGTCGCCGCGGCGGCCAGTGGCGAGATCGAATTCGAGGTTCACGGGCTGGGTGAGCGCGTCGACCACCGCGCGCACCGCGTCGTCGGGCAACAGCGCGCGCCCGAGATTGGTGTGCAGCACGGTGCCCGTCAGGTTGAACACCGCGCGCACGGTGCCCGCGCTCTGCGCGGCCAGCGCGCGGGCGACGGCTGCCGCGATGCGCGCCTCGTCGAGCGGCTCGGCAGCCAGCGGATCCTGCTGCGCGGCGGTACGCCAGCGTTCGAGTTCGGCGCGCACCGCGTTCAGCACGCGCGTGCGGCCATAGTCGGCGAGCAGCGGCTGCAGCGGCGCCGACGACAGCACGCGCTCGACCGACGGCACGCGCGCGAGGACGGCATTCAGTTCATTCAAACCCGGTTCGGTCACGTAATGGTGGCTCCATTTCCAAGCACGGCAGGCAGCCGGCGCCGGTGCTCTCGCGCCCGCCCCCGGCTGCCGGCCGTCAATCCGCTTCGCGCGACATGTCCGGCCACAGCAGCGGGTTCGGCGAACTGCGCTGGTAGCCGGCTTCGTTCATCAGCAGGTCGAGCGTGAGGCTCGCGAGATCGTCCGCGAGCGGCTCGAACTCGTAGTCCTTCTCCTGGTAGCCGATCTTGCGATAAGTCTTGCATTCGTCGCACGACTCGGCCTTGACGGCTTCGCTGCCGCCCTCGATTCCGTGGTAAGCGATGCCCTTGGTCGAGTCGCAGTGCGAACATTTCGTGCGCACCATGTGCCACTCGGTCGTGCACAGCCCGCATTGCAGGAAACGGTAGCCCTGGAACTGGCCGCCGACGCGCACGACGCTCGCGACCGGATGCGTGCCGCACACGGGGCACAGCCCCGGCTGGTCGAGATACGGGATGTCGGCCGGCGTGATGCGGCTCGCGAGATCGGTCCAGACGACCTGCAGCGCGGCCATCAGGAACGGCGCGGTGGCCGGGTCGACCTCGGCGAAGCGCAGCGCGAGGATCGCCTCGGCCTGTGCGTCGGGTTCGGCGGGCGCCATCAGGCGCAGCCGGTCGAGCAGCTTCGCGAGCTGCGGGTTGACGAGCCCGGCGCCTTCGACGCGGTCGAGCAGCTCATACAGCACCGCGCGCCAGCGCGGATCGCGCTCGCCGCCGAGCGCCGGCACGAGCGGCATCGAATGCTGCTGCGCACGCGCGATCGCTTCCTTCGACGGCAGCGGCAGTTCCAGCGTCTGGAGCGTCGCATGCTGCGCATCGGCGACCGTGGCCATCAGCCGCAGGTAACCGCTGATCGGATTCAGGTCGGCGAGCTTGCGCAGCCGCGCGGCGCGCGCCGAAAACACGGTGGCGCGCTCCGGCAGGCGAAAGCGCGGAATGGCCGAATGATCGAGCGCCGAGATCTCGGTCGGTTCGAGAATGCGTTGTGTCACAAATATGTCTTCCAAGGGGGCTGTTTGCGCATGGAACGCGCATGCGTTGCCGCGAGAAGGGCCGCTCGCGAGGCGCGCGACGCCGCGAATACTGACGTATTCGCAAGGAGTGCAACGTGGCGAGTGGCCCTTCTCGTGGCAACCCGTGACTAATAATCTATTTTAGGGGAATGCCCGAACAGCCCCCAAACAAGCGCCGACGAATCGGCGCTTCTGGCGATTCCGGCGGTTGGCGAAACGGTACGCCGCAATCGGCGAACCGTTCCGCTCCGGTGCGTTATTTCACGCTTTCACGGAACCACTTCGGGTGATGCTTGCGGGCCCAGCCCAGCGTGACGGTGCCGCGCACCATCGCGCCGATCGAACCCTTCACCCACAACGCCGCGTAAATGTGCACGATGATGCTGACGATCAGCACGAAGGCCGCCACGGCATGCACGACAGCGGCCGCGCGGATCACCCCGATCGGGAAGTAGAACGAGAAGTAGCGCCGCCAGATCACGACCCCCGACAGCAGGAGCAGCAGCAAGCACGCCACCAACGTGAAGAATAGCAGCTTCTGTCCGGCGTTATAGCGCCCGACGGGCGGCAGCCTGTCTTCCCGGTTGGTCACCACATCGTCGATCTGCCTCAGCCACTGCCGATCGTCCGCGTCGAGCACGTTGTGGTGCCAGAAGCGCACCACGAGAATCGCGAACGACACGAACATCACGAGGCCGACGAACGGATGCAGGATCCGCGTCCACTGGCCGCCGCCGAACAGCGCGGTGAGCCAGAACATCGACGGATGGAACAGCGCGAGCCCGGACAGCGCGAGCAGCACGAAGGTGATCGCGGTGATCCAGTGGTTCGTGCGCTCGTTCGCCGTGTAGCGGACGATCAGGTTGGGGTCGTCGTGCTTCATTTTGCGTCCTCCTTGATGCGTCGCGCCTCGTCGCGGGCGGCGGCCTCGTCCTCGTCGCTGACCTCGTTCGGACCGACCCGGATGTAGTGGAAGAATCCGGCGAGCGCGGTCAGCGCGATGCCGGCGACCGCGAGCGGCTTCGCGATCCCCTTCCACAGCTTCACCATCGGGCTGATCGACGGATTGTCGGGCAGCCCGTGGTACAGCGATGGTTTATCCGCGTGGTGCAGCACGTACATCACGTGCGTGCCGCCGACGCCCTGCGGGTCGTACAGCCCCGCATGCTCGAAGCCGCGCTCCTTCAGGTCCTCGATCCGCTCGGCCGCATGCTGCTTCATGTCCTCCTTGGTGCCGAACACGATCGCGCCGGTCGGGCAGGTCTTCACGCAGGCCGGTTCCTGGCCGACCGCGACGCGGTCGGAACAGAGCGTGCATTTGTACGCGCGATGATCCTTCTTCGAAATCCTCGGAACATTGAACGGGCAGCCGGTCACGCAATAGCCGCAACCGATGCAGTTCTCCTCGTGGAAATCGACGATCCCGTTGTTGTACTGCACAATCGCGCCCGGCGACGGGCATGCCTTCAGGCAGCCCGGATCCTCGCAGTGCATGCAGCCGTCCTTGCGGATCAGCCATTCGAGGTCGCCGGCCGGGTTCTCGTATTCGGAGAACCGCATCACCGTCCACGAGTGCTCGGTCAGGTCGGCCGGGTTGTCGTACACGCCGACGTTGGTGCCGACTTCGTCGCGCAGGTCGTTCCACTCCATGCATGCCGTCTGGCACGCCTTGCAGCCGATGCACTTCGATACGTCGATCAGCTTCGCGACGCTCCCGGTCACCGGTTCGCGCGCCGTGGCCGGCGGCGTCGTGGTGGCCGAGACGCGCTTGATATCCAGCGATTGCAGTGCCATCTCTTTCCCCTTACGCCTTTTCGACCTTCACCAGGAACGACTTGAATTCCGGTGTGTACGAGTTGCCGTCGCCTACGGACGGAGTCAGGGTATTGGCGAGATAGCCGGGCTTCGTCAGACCCTTGAAGCCCCAGTGCAACGGGACGCCGACCGTCTGGACCTTCTTGCCCTCGATCGTCAGCGGCTTGATCCGCTTCGTGACGAGCGCGACCGCGATGATGTAGCCGCGCTTGGACGACACCTTCACGCGGTCGCCATGCGCGACGCCGACTTCCTTCGCGAGATCTTCGCCGATCTCGACGAATTGCTCGGGCTGGATGATCGAGTTCAGCCGCGCGTGCTTGGTCCAGTAGTGGAAATGCTCGGTGAGCCGGTACGTCGTCGCGACGTGCGGGAACTCGGACACCTTGCCGAACGACGCGCGGTCGCCCGGGAACACGCGGGCGGCCGGATTGTTCAGCGCCTGCGGGTTGTTCGGGTGCAGCGGGTTCGCGGCGAGCGGCGTCTCGAACGGCTCGTAGTGCTCGGGGAACGGACCTTCGTTCATCCCCGCGCGGGCGAAGAAGCGCGCGACGCCTTCCGGGTTCATGATGAACGGCCCCATCCCGTCTTCAGGTGGTTCATCCGCCTTGAAGTCCGGCACGTCGGTGCCCTTCCACGCGCTGCCGTTCCAGCCGATCAGCTTGCGGGTCGGGTCGAACGGCTTGCCGCTCACGTCGCACGATGCGCGGTTGTACAGGATCCGCCGGTTCGCCGGCCACGCCCACGCCCAGTTCAGCGTCTGGCCGATGCCGGTCGGATCCGAGTTGTCGCGCCGCCCCATCTGGTTGCCGGCCTGCGTCCATGCCCCGCAGAAGATCCAGCAGCCGCTCGCGGTCGTGCCGTCGTCCTTCAGCTGCGCGAACGCGCCGAGCTGCTCGCCCTTCTTCACGAGTGTCTTCGTCGGATCCTTCGGATCCGGCAGATCGGCGAGCGCACGCCCGTTGAACTCCATCGCGAGCTCTTCGGGCGTCGGGCTTTCCGGGTTCGCGTACGGCCAGGTCAGGTTGACGATCGGGTCCGGATACTTGCCGCCGTCCGTCTGGTACATCTTGCGCATGCGCAGGAACAGCCCCGACATGATCTCGAGATCGCTCTTCGCCTCGCCCGGCGGCTCCGCGCCCTTCCAGTGCCATTGCAGCACGCGGCTCGAACTCACGAGCGAGCCGTTTTCCTCCGCGAAGCACGTGGTGGGCAGACGGAACACCTCGGTCTGGATCTTCGACGCATCGACGTCGTTGTAGTCGCCGTGATGCTTCCAGAACTCGGACGTCTCGGTCGCCAGCGGATCCATGATCACGAGCCACTTCAGCTTCGCGAGCCCGGCGGCCGTCTTCACCTTCGACGGCGCCGCCGCGAGCGGGTTGAAGCCCTGGCAGATGTAGCCGTTCATCTTGCCGGCACTCATCAACTCGAGCACCTGCAGCAGGTCGTACTGCTTGTCCAGCTTCGGCAGGTAGTCGTAGCCCCAGTTGTTCTCGGCGGTCGCCGCGTCGCCCCACCACGACTTCATGAAGCTGACGTGGAATGCCTTGTAGTTCTTCCAGTAGCTCAACTGGTTCGGCCGCAGCGGCAACTGCACGCGCTTCTTGATGTAGCCGTCGAAATCCTGCTCGGACTGCATCGGCAGCGTCATGTAGCCCGGCAGCAGGTTCGACATCAGCCCGAGGTCGGTCAGCCCCTGGATGTTCGAGTGGCCGCGCAGCGCGTTCATCCCGCCACCCGCGATGCCGATGTTGCCGAGCAGCAGCTGCACCATCGCGCCGGTACGGATCATCTGCGCACCGATCGAGTGGTGGGTCCAGCCGAGCGCGTACAGCACCGTGCCGGCGCGGCCGGGAACGGCCGTCGTCGCGAGCATCTCGCACACCTTCAGGAACTTCTCCTTCGGCGTGCCGCACGTCTGCTGGACCATGTCCGGCGTATAGCGCGCGTAGTGCTGCTTCATCAGGTTGTACACGCAGCGCGGATGCTGCAGCGTCGGGTCGACCTTCACGAAACCGTCGTCGCCGCGCTCGTAGTCCCAGCTCGATTTGTCGGGGTACGCGTGCTTCTCGGCGTCATAGCCGGAATAGATGCCGTCGTTGAACGCGAAATCCTCGCGCACGATGAACGAGAAGTCCGTGTAGTTCTTCACGTACTCATGCTGGATCTTGTCGTTCGTCAGCAGATAGTTGATGACGCCGCCCAGGAAGACGATGTCGGTGCCGGTGCGGATCGGCGCGTAGTAGTCGGCCACCGAGGCCGTACGCGTAAAGCGCGGGTCGACGACGATCAGCCGCGCCTTGCGGTGCGCCTTCGCCTCCGTCACCCACTTGAAACCGCACGGATGGGCCTCGGCTGCATTGCCGCCCATCACGAGAATCACGTCCGCGTTCTTGATGTCGACCCAATGGTTCGTCATCGCTCCACGGCCAAACGTCGGGGCAAGACCTGCCACCGTCGGGCCATGTCAGACACGCGCCTGATTGTCGAATGCGAGCATCCCCAGACTGCGGGCAGTCTTGTGCGTCAGGTAGCCGACCTCGTTGCTGCTCGCCGACGCGGCCAGCATGCCGGTGGTCAGCCAGCGGTTGACCTTCGAGCCGTCTTCCGCCGTCTCGACGAAGTTCGCGTCGCGGTCGGCCTTCATCAGCTTCGCGATCCGGTCGAGCGCATCGTTCCACGAGATGGGTTCCCACTTGTCCGAGCCGGGCGCACGATACTCGGGGTGCGTCAGACGGCTCGGGCTGTGGATAAAATCGATCAGGCTCGCGCCCTTCGGGCACAGCGTGCCGCGGTTGACGGGATGGTCGGGATCGCCTTCGATATGCATGATGCTCGGCTGCGCGTTCTTCGCGCCGTCACCGAGGCTGTACATCAGGATGCCGCAACCCACTGAACAGTAAGGACAGGTGTTGCGCGTTTCGACGGTGCGCGCCAGCTTGTACTGTCGGACTTCGGCAAGCGCTTCCGTCGGAGAAAAGCCCATCAGGGCAAGACTCGATCCGGCAAGCGACGTGGCCGTCACCTTCAGGAACTGGCGCCGTGACATTTGTAGCATGATGGTCTCGGCGTCTTTGTGGGGTAGGGAGAAACTGAAAGGATTATAGACATTGAGCGCAACTATGATGCAATCATCGGATCAATACCGATTTGTCTGATCCACCGATGTCCCGTGGTCAGCGCGCAACCGAACCGTCATGAAACGACAGATCACATCCGAAGCCACCCGCCTCGCGCAACAGCAGGCCAACTGGGCGCTCAACGCATTCCAGCGTTTCTCCTCCCACCGCTGCTCGGCGATGGCCGCGAGCATCGCGTTCTTTTCGGCGTTCTCGCTCGCGCCGACGCTCGTGATGGTGATCGCCGTGGCCGGCTGGTTCTACGGCGACGAGGCCGCGCGCGGCCAGGTGTTCGAGCAGGCCCACCAGTTGATCGGCGACGATGCGGCGGCCAGCATCCAGACGATCGTGCAGAACGCGCATCGCGCGGGCGAGCGCGGCGGCATCGCGACGCTGATCTCGTTCGCCGCGCTCGCGATCGGCGCATCGGCGACCTTCGCGTCGCTGAACACCGCGCTGAGCGTGATCTGGCCGAGCACGGAAAACCGCTGGTCGAGCATGCTCGGGCTCGTGCGGGTGCGGCTCATCTCGTTCGGGCTCGTGCTCGGCGTCGCCTTCCTGCTGATCGTGTCGCTCGTGCTCGATACCGCGATCACGTTCATCGGCACGTGGCTGCTTGGCGATTCTCCGTACGTCGCGATCACCAACGTGCTGCAGTTCGTCGTCGGCATCGCGGTGCTCGCGGCCGCGTTCGCCGTGCTGATGAAGTTCCTGCCCGACGCGCGCGTCGCATGGCACGACGCGGTGATCGGCGGGATCGTCTCCGCGATCCTGTTCTCCGGCGGCAAGAAGCTGTTCGCGCTGTATCTCGCGCGTGCCGGTACGGCCAGTGCGTTCGGCGCGGCCGGATCGTTCGCGGTCCTGCTGATGTGGCTGTACTTCTCGGCGGCCGTGCTGCTGCTCGGCGCGGAATTCGCGGCCGCGCGCGGCGATGCGCACCGCGGCGCACGCAATGCGGCCGCCGTGCCCGCGCCGATGGATCCCACCACCGATCGCACACGCGACGACTGATTCTCCGCGGATTGCCTCGCATGCGGCCAAGCGCCTCGCGCGCGCCGCCTCCGCGCTCCCTACGCGACCGCGTTCCTTTTCGCAATCACGTCGCCCAGCCGTGCGTTCACGCGTGTTGATGCGCTTTTTGCATCGGCCCGGTTTGCCCGCTGCACCGGCAAACGTTTGCTCGCCTCGATTTCTGCGTGCCACCCCGCGAAATCCGCCCTTCCGTCGCCGAGTGCATCGGCCACTGCAACAATCGCGCCGCACCAAATGTCAACTATTTCAAAAAGAGGAACAGTCCTTGATGTGCTTGATATATATAGACTTTTTTCCGCTGTTACCTTTTCGAGACACTTTATTTTTTAAGCTTTCTTGCCTGGATGGCACTGAGCTATTCTCCAATCCGCAACAAATAAACGAATGACGAATCATTTGCGTGGAGATACTCAACGATGAAGAAACTCGCTCTCTCGACCCTCTCGCTCGCCCTGCTGGGCGCCGCTGGCGCTGCTCATGCTCAGTCGAGCGTGACGCTGTACGGTGTGATCGACACGTCGATCGCATGGGTTCACGGCAACAACGGTCAAGCCAACAACTCGTGGCAAATGCTGTCGGGCAACCTGCAAGGCAGCCGTTGGGGCCTGAAAGGTGCTGAAGACCTCGGCGGCGGCCTGAAGGCGATCTTCCAGTTGGAAAACGGCTTTGATCCGGGCACGGGCCACCTGAACCAGGGCGGTCGCATGTTCGGTCGCCAGGCATACGTCGGCCTCCAGAGCGACCAGTACGGTACGCTGACGCTCGGCCGCCAGTACGACCCGCTGGTCGACCTGGTCCAGGCAGTGACGGCTGACAACTACTTCGGTAGCGTGATGGCAACGCCGGGCGACGTCGACAACAACGACAACTCGCTGCGCGTCAGCAACGCAATCAAGTACACGTCGCCGGTCTGGGGCGGCTTCCAGGTCGAAGGCATGTACGCCCTCGGCGGCGTTGCAGGCAAGACGGGTTCGGGCCAGACGTGGTCGGTCGCGGCTGCCTACAACAACGGCCCGGTCGGCGTTGCAGCTGGCTACTTCTACGCAGCCAACCCGTCGCCGACGACGGCTGTCGGCCGCGCAGGCTGGGGTTCGACGACGTCCGACGCGATCTTCGACGGCCCGATCAACTCGGGTTACGCAACGGCGAAGTCGATCGCCATCGCGCAAGTCGCAGGTCAGTACGCACTGGGCCCGGTGACGTTCGGCCTCGGCTACAGCAACGCACAGTACAAGCCGGACGCGTTCTCGGGCTTCGGTTCGACCGAAAAGTACAACACGGGCCGCGCGTTCGTGACGTACCAGGTCACGCCGCCGCTGCTGCTGGGCCTCGGCTACTCGTACACGCGAGCGAGCGGCGACACGAAGGCGAAGTACCATCAAGTCGGTGTCGGCGCGGACTACTCGCTGTCGAAGCGCACGGACATCTACCTGGTTGGCGCATACCAGCACGCGAGCGGCACGCAGCTCGTCGACGGCGTGGAGCAAAGCGCGCAAGCGTCGATCGCTTCGTACGGCTTCGCCGGCAAGAGCTCGGCCGAACTCGTCGCACTCGGCATTCGTCACAAGTTCTAAGAAGTACGTTTCCGGTGTGCATGGCGTCTTCGACGCCATGTCGCCGAACTGCAAAACCAGTCATCGGCTTCGGCCCTGGCTGGTTTTTTTTCGTCCGTTGCCGGCGGCGCCGTGGCGGGCTACGGCCGCGGCCGGGCCTTGGGTACGGCAACCCGCCGCGAGCGGCGCCTAGGGCCCCTGTCGCGCGCGGGAAGCCTCTTTGAGCACATGCGGGACCCCTCGCGCTGTCGACTCGGGTGCGCCGGTTCTCCGATCCTCCAATCCCCCGATTCCCCGATACGAAGCACGTATGCTTCGACATGTCGATTTCGACGAGCTTGATTCGTCGTATCGATGGCGGCATGCAGATTGGCCGCCCCTCACCGACAGCAGACAGGAGACGCTCCATGACGATTCAGAAGATCACGCCGTTCCTCTGGTACGCGACGGAAGCCGAAGAAGCCGCGGCCTTCTACACGGACATTTTCCCGAACTCGCGCGTCGTGCGGGTCACGGCGGTGCCCGGCACCAGCGGCACCCGGATAGTCGAGTTCGAACTGTTCGGGCAGCCGTTCACCGCGATGAGCCACCCGCGCACCGAGACGTTCAACCACGCGATCTCGCTGATGGTCAGTTGCGCCGACCAGGCCGAACTCGACCGTTACTGGAGCGCGCTGCTCGAGAACGGCGGCACGGCCGACGGCTGCGGCTGGCTGCGGGACCGCTTCGGCGTGTCGTGGCAGATCGTGCCCGACGCACTGATCCCGATGATGACCGACCGCGACGAGGTCAAGGCGACGCGTGTGGCCGCGGCCATGATGCAGATGACGAAGTTCGACGTCGCCGCGCTGAAGGCTGCGTACGCCGGCACGGCGGGCTGACGAAGCCAACGGGCGCCGCGCCGTCGTTCGGGGGCGCGCTGGCGCGTTCGTGGCGTTCGTTCGTGGCGTTCGTTCGTGGCGTTCGTTCGTGGCGTTCGTTCGTGGCGTTCGTTCGTGGCGTTCGTGGCGTTCGTGGCGTTCGTGGCGTTCGTGGCGTGGCGTGGCGTGGCGTGGCGTGCGTGGCGTGCGTGGCGTGCGTGGCGTGCGTGGCGTGCGTGGCGTGCGTGGCGTGCGTGGCGTGCGTGGCGTTCGTGGCGTTCGTGGCGTTCGTGGCGTTCGTGGCGTTCGTGGCGTTCGTGGCGTTCGTGGCGTTCGTGCGTTCGTGCGTGCGTGCGTGCGTGCGTGCGTGGCGTGCGTGCGTGCGTGCGGCCCGCGCAATGACCGCATCCTTCGACGGATTGCATCGCGCCGCGACGCAATCGCAGGCAGCGGCCGTTCACACACCGCTACCTCGACAGCATCGTTTTGACGATCGGTCGCGCGTAGCGCACGAACGCGGCGACCGGTTCGCATGACGGCAGCGCATCGGCTCCGTCACCGTCACCGTGCAGATTGACGGTGCGCGCGGCCGACAGGACGGGTCGGTACACGTCGGGCAAACGCGCCAGTATGTACGCCACGGTGACCTCCTTCGGCGCGATCCTGCCGGTCGCGGCGTTTTACTGGATGCGTGCGAGCGCAAGCACGACGTCGTATTCGTCGCCGCGCCACTCCGGCTCGGCGTGCCACTGCGCGACAGTGGCCAGGAGCGCGGCGACGAAGTCGTGAGCGGGCACCGGCTCGAACCACGCGGCCGCTCGCGATTCGAGCAGCGCTACGTCGCGCTGCCGCCCCTTCGTCAATAGGATCGCCAGATCGTGATCGACGCTTGGTGGCTCGACGATGCCCCGCACATAGATCGCGGCGCAGCCACTCGCCGAACTGGAGCGCGGGTCGGACCGGATGACGCCACGGCACCACGTCGCCACGCACGACGATCGTCACTTCCCGCGTGCGCAGGTGCTCCGTGCTCCCCGGCAACGCCGACACATCGAGCAAGTCGAGCATCAGCGCGCACCGTGCCGCTTCGCCCGGCGATGCGGCAATCGTCATTAGCAGGTCGATGTCGCTGCGCGGTTTCACCCGCCGTCGAGCGCCTAGCCGAACAGATGCATCACCTGCAGCGTCGCACCCAGATGCCATTCGATCGCGGCGCACGCGGCAGCCATCTGGCCGGCGACTCGACGGGAACGATCGCCGCGTTCATGACGCGAGACCCCCGCGCCGCGCGGCGTTGCAAAGCTGCGCGCCAGCACGCACGCAGCGATCCTGCCGTCCGCACGAACGACCCGCGGCCCCGGATGCGCACCACGTCATGCCGCATCCGCGCGACACGACATCACCGCCGCGCGAATTGCGCAGCGCAATAAAAATCCCCGCACGCTTTCGCGTACGGGGACCGTCGGACATCGCAACGGTCGCCGACTTGCTCGGCGGCCGTTACGCGGCATTACGCAGCCGCGTCCTTCAGCTTCTTCAGCGCACGTGCCTTCACGCGCACGCTGGCCGGCTTTGCCGGGAACCAGCGCTCTTCGCCCGTGAACGGATCCTTGCCGAAGCGCTTCTTCTTCGCCGGCACGACTTGCGCCGTGATCTTCAGCAGACCCGGCAGCGTGAACTCGCCTGCGCCCTTCTTGTGAACCGAGCCCAGCACGACGTTCTCGAGTGCGGTGAGCACTGCCTTGACCGCCTTCACTTCGACAGCTGCACGCTCAGCGATGTGCGTTGCGAGCGATGCCTTCGTGAACTTGTCCTTCAGCGGCGTCGGAGCGGCCGGTGCTGCCTTCGCGACAGCCTTCTTGGCCACTACTTTCTTCGCGGGCGCAGCCTTTTTTGCAGCCACTTTCTTGGTGGCCGGTGCGGCAGCCTTCTTGGCCACCTTTTTTGCGGAAGTCGCCATGTTTCTCCTACCAGGTGTGGTCGTTGGATACACGAAGCGTGCAACGCGCGCGCTTCAACGCCGGATTCTACAAGCGCCTCGACGCTTCGTGCAGTACTTTTATGCGTTTTCGCGGGGTTTCCCGCAGGTTTTGTTGCGCGCGACCGACTTCGTCGACGCTCGAACGTCAAAAAACACCTTCACGTATACGTCCGAACGCGAATTACGTTCGATATTTGCGCACCTATACTGACCTCGCTCAGTGCCCCGGATGTCTTCATGCGCGAAGTCAGATACGTCAAAGGACTCGACGGCCTGCGAGCCATCGCCGTCATCCTCGTTTTCCTGTCCCACAAGGGCCACGTCCTCGCTGTCGACGTGGGCAAGCTCGGTGTGTGGACGTTTTTCTTCATCAGCGGATTCCTGATCGTCGGCGAACTGCATCGCAACCGTCAGGCGATCGAATGCGGCACGATGACCCGCCGCCACGCGCTCGCGCTGTTCCTCGCGAAGCGCGCGCTGCGGATCTTTCCCGTCTACTACCTGCTGCTCGCCGCGCTCGCGATCACGCACGCGCTGTTCTACCAGCGCGGCGTCAATCTCGGGCTCGCGTGGCACGCCGCGTTCCTGTCGAACTACTGGATCGGCGTCGTCAAGGACGGCTGGCCGGGCTCCACGTCGCACTTCTGGAGCCTCGCGGTCGAGCAGCAGTTCTATCTGATCGCGCCGCTCACGCTGCTCGCGGTGCCGGCCGCGCGCCACGTCGCGCTCGGCGTCGCGGCCGTCGCGCTGTGCGCGCTCGCGCATCTCGCGCTGTACGCGCTCGACGCGTCGCCGGTGCTGATCTACGCGTTTTCCCCGTGGAATTTCGCGCTGATCGCGCTGGGCGGCGTCGGTGGGATGGCGCTCGCGGATCGCGGCCCGAGCGTCGTCCGCCGCATTCCGCCCGGCTGGCTCGGGGCCGTCGGCGTCGTGTTCTTCCTCACGCTGCCCGCGTTCACGACACTGCCGGACATCGTCTCGGGGCTCGTGGATCTCGGGCTGTCCGTGTCGCTCGGCGCGCTGATGCTGTGGATCGTCACCGAGCCCGACCATCCGGCCGTGGCGCTGCTCGACTGGGCGCCGCTCGTCTATCTCGGCACGATCAGCTATGGCTTCTACCTGTTCCACAACCTGATTCCGGCACGTTTCGGCGAGATGCCCGCGCTGTTCGCCCACGTGCCGATGCCCGGAATCGTCCGGGAAGCGCTGCCCGAACTGCTGCAGTTCGCGCTCGCCGTGCTGCTTGCCCATCTGTCGTGGCGCTATCTCGAAAGGCGCGTGCTCGACTTCAAGAAGCCGATCGCCGCGATGCTGGCCAGGTACTTCGTCGCGCGGCCGAGCACGTCGCCGCGCTGAACGGAACAGCCGTCCGGGCGCAACGCAAGCGGAAAACATGCGTCGGGGCCGGCGACACCGAGCACCGAAACGGTGCGGCCTCCGGCACCGTTCATCCCTCACGAACACGCATCACGTCGGCGGATGAAAGTGCCGCTGCGGCACCGTGGCGCTTCGTCGACATCCACCGCGAAGCGACACACCGACTCAGCGTCAACGAGGGCTATCGCCCCGCGCAACCTTCGTCCCTGAGGCCACAAGCAACCGGCGCGTCGGCGCCGGTTTCATCGCCACGGTGCCCGGCAGCCACGCACTGCGCACCGCGCACCCGGCAACCGGTTCGCGCTTCGCGGCACACCGGAATCGCCGCGCACGCCCCGGTTCGATCCCGCCGGCTTCGACCGCGCCGATTACCCTGCGCCGCGCATTCCCCCACCTCGCCCACACGCAAAAAAGCCCCGGCGCACAAGGCAGCCGGGGCCAACGGAACAACCACCACCTGAAACAGCGGAGCAGCGCGGCTGCTTATGCGACAGCAGCCAGCGCGGGCAGGCAGGTACGCAGGTACGCCTCGAATTCGCGGCTCACTTCCGGATGCTGGAGCGCGAGCTCGACGGTCGCCTTGAGATAACCGATCTTGCTGCCGCAATCGAAACGCGTGCCGAAGTAGCGATACGCGAGCACCTGTTCGTTGGCGAGCAGCGACTGGACGGCGTCGGTCAGCTGCAGTTCGCCGCCGGCGCCCGGCTTGAGCTTGCGCAGATGATCGAAGATCGTCGGCATGAATACGTAGCGGCCGACCACGCCGAGGTTCGACGGCGCGTCTTCCGGCGCCGGCTTCTCGATGATGCCCGACAGCTTGATGATGTCCTCTTCCCACTCGCGGCCTTCGACGACGCCGTACGAGCGGCTGTCCTCGCGCGGGATCGTCTCGACCCCGATCACCGAGCTGTGATAGTGATCGAACACGTCGACGAGCTGCTTGAGCACCGGCTGTTCGCCGTGCAGCAGGTCGTCGGCGAGGATCACCGCGAACGGCTCGCCGTGCACGAGCTTTTCCGCGCACAACACCGCATGGCCGAGGCCGAGCGCTTCCGGCTGGCGCACGTAGAAGCAGTTCACGTGGCTCGGCTTGATGCCGCGCACGAGCTCGAGCAGCTTTTCCTTGCCGCGCGCCTCGAGTTCGGCCTCGATCTCGTAGGACTTGTCGAAGTGATCCTCGATCGCGCGCTTGCTGCGCCCCGTCACGAAGATCATCTCGGTGATTCCGGCGTTGATCGCTTCCTCGACCGCGTACTGGATCAGCGGCTTGTCGACGACGGGCAGCATTTCCTTCGGGCTCGCCTTCGTTGCCGGGAGGAACCGCGTGCCGAGACCGGCAACGGGGAACACGGCCCTGGTGACTTTCAACATGTTCGCATCCTGATTGCGTTGACTGCGCCGCGTCGCCCTGCGACCTGGCGCGATTGTTTTCCGAACGGCATATCGAGAATCGACGGTACGGCCAATTCCACTCCGCTCATTTCGATATGGAACGATTGCCCCATGTTTCCGGAAAATAGATAATCCGCGAATCCGGTCGATATTGCCGACCCGATTGCCGAAGCAGAAACAAATTACCGATTTTCCGGATACAAATTCTTACGAATCGAATTCCTCGATAAACGGGACGCCGCCCCGCTCGAGACCGGGGCGAATCGGCTCGTTCTGCAGCGCCTCGCGGTACGCCGACAGCACGGCCATGACCAGCAGTACAGCTGCGCTAGCGATCCAATGCATGTCCATCTTGCCGCTCCTTGCTTCAATCAACTGGAGCTTCAAACTATCAGAAAAAAATCCGCAAATAATTGGAGCGGCTGCCAAACCGCTTTCAGAGCCGGATAAAACCACTATCTGAAATATCATTATTTCACGGCGGGATTTTTTTATCGATTCGATCGAATTCTTGCGCATTACGATTGGACCATCCCCTTCATCCGTCGCAAGGAATCGAATCGCATGCAAGCTTTCAGCGGATCGCCTTTGACCGCGCCGCCCGTCGCCGACCACAAGGAACACGTGATCGACGCGATGCGCGGGTTCGCGGCGCTGCTCGTCGCCTATTTCCATTGCCGCCAGGTCGTCTGGGTCGGCATGCAGAGCTTCCATCGTGCTTACGGTCATGCGCTCGACCCGAGCGTGATCGTCGGCTACCTGACCTTCCCGTTCGGGTGGGGATCCGCCGGCGTGCCGATCTTCTTCGTGATCAGCGGCTATTGCATCCACCGCAACGCGGCGCTCAAGCTCGCGGCCAATCCCGCGTACCGGCTCGACGCCACGAACTTCTGGGCGCGGCGCTTCGCCCGGATCTACCCGGTGCTGCTCGCCGCGCTGCTGTTCACGCTCGCGATGGACGCGGTCAGCCTGCAGATCGCGCCCGTCAGCCACAAGATCCGCGACGTCGGCCTCACCGCGTTCCTCGTGAACCTGTTCTCGCTGCAGGGCGTCGCCGGCTACACGTACGGGTCGAACGGCGCACTGTGGACGCTGTCGCTCGAAGTCCAGTTCTATGCGATCTACCCGCTGCTGTTCGCGCTGCGCCGGCGCATCGGGATGCCGGCCATCGTGGCGACCGTCGCGCTCGTCAACGTCGCGTCGGCATGGCTGCTCGAACGGCACGACCTGCAGTTCTTCACGTCGTACTGGCTGTCTTGGACGATCGGCGCGTGGATCGCCGACGTGCGCGCGCAACCGGCACACGGCACGGCTACGGTGCCGTCGCGTGCGTGGTACCTCGCGGCCGCCGTGCTGCTGGCCGCGGGCTGCGGCGCGTTCCATATCGGCCAGTACGGCGCGTTCCAGCTGTGGGCGGCCGGCTTCGCGTGCTTCCTCTACCGCGCGCTCGCCTGCCCGCCGCGCCCGACGCCGCTGCTGCGCGTGTTCAGTTGGTTCGGCGACTTCAGCTATTCGCTGTATCTCGTCCACCTGCCGCTGTTCGTCTGCCTCGGCTCGGTGCTGTTCCATTCCGAACTGCAACTGTCGATCTGGCCGTCGTTCGCGTTCATGGCCGCCGCGATTCCGGTCGCCTACGTGTTCTACCGGCTGTTCGAACGCCCCGCGATGATGTGGTCGGCGAGCCTGAAGCCGACGCGCACCGCTCGCGTCGTCGCGCCGGCCCCCGAACGGGCCGTCTGAGCGGCGCCGTTCCGGCGCTCACCGCCCCCGCCCGGCCTCAGGCTGCGCGGGGGCTTTTTCATGGGCGGGACGGACCGCCGGGATCCATTCGCGCGTCGGGTCGCGGCAGGTACCCGGTACGCAAGCATCCCCATCGAGCCTGAGGGCCGTCAGGGCGGCTGCACTACCGTCGCGTCGCCCATTCCCTCGCCAGCTCCGCACCATGACCGCACGGCGCCGCTCAGGGCGTTCCGTCAAGCGATCACGGGGCGGGCGACAGTCGCGCTCGGTAATCCATGCGCCAACGCCGCATCGGCCCATCCCGACACCCGACACCCGTCGCCCGAACGCGCGACAGGCGCCCCGCCCGCCCAAAAGCAAAGCCCCCATGCAGCACAACACCGCATGAGGGCTCGTTTCCCGACGCATCGCGCGTCGGGGCGCAACGCGCCTACCGCTTCTTCGCCTTCGCGGCCTTCGCCGTATCCGCGAGAATCTTCTCGACCCGCTCCACATAGGTTTCGGTGCCGAACCGACGCACCGCGGTCGCCCGCCCGCTCGCGACGAGCCGCTCGCGCAGCGCGGCGTCGTGCTTCAGCCGGCCCAGCGCATCGGCCAGCGCGGCCGCGTCGCCCGGCTCGCAGAGCAGCCCGTTTTCACCGTCCTCGATGATCTCGACGACCCCGCCCGCGCGGGCCGCGACCACCGGCCGCCGCGCGAGCATCCCCTCGACGATCACGCGCCCGAACGGCTCGGGCGTGATCGACGTATGCGCGACCACGTCGACCGCCTTCATGCACGCGGCCACGTCGCGCTGGAACCCGAGGAAATGGACGCGGTCGCCCATCCCGTGACGCGCGACGATGTCGTGCAGCTGCGCCGCGTATTCGTCCTCGCCGAACAGCGGCGCGCCGACCAGCACCACATGCATGTCGGGATGGCGTGCCGCGGCCTCCAACAGCAGATGCTGCCCCTTCCAGTGCGCGAGGCGGCTGAACGAGCCGACCAGCCATGCATGCTCGGGCAGCCCGAAGCGCGCGCGCAGCGCGGCCTGGCTGGCATTGTCCAGCGCGTCGAACGGTTCGGCCGAAATGCCGTTGAACACGACGTCGACGTGCTGCGGCGTGAAGCCCGTCAGCGCGCGGAACGCCTGCGCGGACGCGTCCGAGTTCGCGATCACCCGCGTGACGCCGAACCGCGCGCAGTACTTGATCGCCATCAGCTGCTTGCTGCCGAAATGGTCGCCGCTGACGATGTCGCGCAGGTGCCACACCACCGGCTTGCGCGCGAGCCGCCCGGCCAGCGCCGCGACCACCATCGCGCGCTGCGTGTTCGCATAGATCACCTCGGCGCGGCGTGCGCGCCGTGCGACGTCGCGCACCAGGCCGGCGAGCCGCTTCAAGGCGCCGACCGACACGCCGCCCTGCTTGCGCACCCCGGCGAGCGCGCCCTGGTCGAGCACGTCGACGCGCGCGCCGATCTCGTCGAGCGCCGCGCGGAACGGGCCGTCGTCGAACAGCAGCACGTCGGCGTTCGCGCGCATGTGCTTCATGATCTCCAGCAGCGACAGCTCCGCGCCGCCGAGCGTATGACAGAGCTTGTGGTGCAGCGCCATGCCGACCGCGCCGAGACACGTGCCGGCAAGCCATGCGCCGTACAACGCGCGGCTGCGCATCTCGCGGTCGTCGGGCGCGCGCACGATG
>NZ_VWWG01000126.1:0-19577 GCF_011753085.1 Burkholderia sp. Tr-862 | reverse complement strand
CGCCGCGGCGGGCGCCGCCGCGATGCTGCCCGTGCCGAGTGCGACGATGAGCCCCGGCGCGCCGCCGTGCGCGCCGACGACGGTCGTGTAGGCGTCGCTCTCGATCGCAAGCGCGCCGAGCGGCGCCTGCGCGCGGAACGCGGCGAGCCACGCGGCATTGTTGACGCCCGCGAGCCCGCAGCCGAGCGCGCACTGGGCCCAGTCGAACGCGAGCCCCGCCCGCGTGAACGCGTCGGCACAGGCCGCGCCGATCGACGCCCACGCCCGCTCGATGCCGAGGCCGAGCCCCGAGGGGCCGCCGCGACCCTGCGCGAGCTCGCGCCCGTGCCGGTCGGCCAGTACCGCGCGGGTGCCGGTGCCGCCGCCGTCGATGCCGATCGCAAAAAGTAATGCCGTCATGCGTTGATCCTGCTGATTCGAACAGGCGCCAAGCTTAACCGGATCGGCGCCGTGCGCCCATCTGCCGTTCGGCCAGCTATGCCGTGAATGGGCCTTCCGCTATGCTGGCACGATCGAATCGACACTGGAACGAGGCTGACGATGTCGCAGCGGTGCAACTGGGTACGGACGGAAGCGGATGCTCACTATCACGATACCGAGTGGGGTGTGCCGTCACATGACGATCGCCACCTGTTCGAAATGCTGATTCTGGAAGGCGCGCAGGCGGGGCTGTCGTGGTCGACGATCCTGAACAAGCGCGCCGGCTATCGCGAGGCGTTCGCCGACTTCGATGTCGACGCGGTCGCGCGCTTCACGCCGAAGCACATCGAGAAGCTGCTCGAGAATCCCGGCATCGTGCGCAATCGCGCGAAGGTCCAGTCCGCGGTGACCAATGCACTGGCCGTGCAGCGCATTCGCGACGAACACGGGTCGCTCGCGCACTTCCTGTGGTCGTTCGTCGATCACATGCCGGTGCAGAACGCATGGCAGTCGTATCGGGACGCGCCCGCGTCGACCGCCCAGTCCGACGCGCTCAGCAAGGCGCTGAAGGCGTACGGCTGCAAGTTCGTCGGCTCGACGATCTGCTATGCGCTGATGCAGGCAACCGGGATGGTCAACGACCACGAGGCAGGCTGCCCGTGTCACGCCAAATGCGCGGCGCTCGGCGGCAAGCAGCAGCCGGCACGGCACCGCAAGGCAGGCTGACGGCGACGGAGCCGCCGCACGCGGCCGGCGGCCTCGACGCACCAGGCTTCCTGGTCGTCAGCGCCGGCGCGCGCTACCTGACGCACATCGGCTGCCGCGACGTGACGCTGCGCGCATTGATCGGCAACGTGCTGAACCGCCGCTATCGGGAAAACCAGTACGCCGATTCGCCGCTATCGCGAAAACCAGTACGCCGATTACGTGAAGCCGGGCAATCCGCACGGTGAGCCCGAGCGCGAAGATCGACTTCTGAGCGAACCCGGGGCGGCCGGGGCCTACCGGCAACCCCGTCGAATCCGCCTTCCTGCCGTCAGGCGCTCAGGTCACAGCTGAACAGGAGCCGTTACAGCCGCCCGCCGCCCGCCGCCCGCCGCGAGACCGAGACCGAGACCGAGACCGAGACCGGAGGCCAAAGCCTGAGCCCGAAGCTCAGGACCGCCGACCCTTTTCCAGCCCCGAAAAGCAAAACGGCGGAGCGGCTTCTTTCGAAGCACGCTCCGCCGTTTCGCGGCGAACCGACAGACGCTCTTAGTGGAGCTTCTTCGGCAGCATCTGGCTGCGCAGGCGCTTGTGCAGGCGCTTGACGGCTGCTGCCTTCTTGCGCTTGCGGACTGCGGTCGGCTTTTCGTAGGACTGGCGTTCGCGCAGTTCAGCGATCAGGCCATTTTTTTCGATAGCACGGCGAAAGCGGCGAATCGCCACTTCGAACGGCTCGTTTTCTTTCAGAAGAATCGTCGTCATGTCGTTCCTAAATTGCTTAAACGGTCAAAAACGTAGCGGCCAAGCGCCACGCACCGGCCATCCGGGCGTCCCCACAACAGGCGAAACGAGCGGAAATACGGCCTCGGAGGCCGGAAAAGAGAGGCGGAAAGCACCGCGGGTACGCTTCACAAGCCACGTGCAGCGCCGCGTTTGACTGCCAGCAAGAATGCCGAGACGGCACAGGCTTGACAGAAAATCTCAATTCAGCCCGCCATCATATCAGGAAATCACAGACAAAACCATCCTTTTGTCGATCCCGGTTGGTCGTCCGATGCGGCGCGGCCACACAAGCCGCCCAAGGAGCCCCTCGCGCGCGCCCGGCCAAAATCGCTGCCGGCCATGCCGGGCGCGGACTTCACGGCGACGCGACTCTTCGGTCCCGAATTTCCTCGAACATCCCTCTAAAGTTTTCGCCGGGTGCCGCCGTCAACCAGGAAAGGCGGGCAGCGCCACTCGCGATAAAGCGCAACGCCGAAAACGACCCTGTCTGTACTCAGGCATTTTCCAAAACGAGGAAGCAAATGCTGAACATCAATACCAACATCCTTTCGCTGACGACGCAGACGAATCTGTCGGGCTCGCAAAGCGCACTGTCGCAAGCGATCAACCGCCTGTCGTCGGGCAAGCGCGTGAACACGGCAGCCGACGACGCGGCAGGTCTCGCGATCTCGACGTCGCAAACGGCCGCGATCAACGCGCTGACGCAAGGCGTCTCGAACGCGAACAACGGCATCTCGATGATCCAGACCGCAGCCGGCGCACTGCAGTCGACCGTCGACAACCTGCAGCGTATCCGTACGCTGGCAGTCGAAGCAGGCGACGGCTCGCTGGACTCGAACGCACGTACGAACCTGCAAGCTGAAGTCACGACGCGTCTGGGCGAAATCGACCGCGTGGCAACGCAAACGACGTTCAACGGTCAGACCATCCTGAGCGCGGCCAGCAATGTCACGTTCCAGGTCGGTGCGTCGGCGAACCAGACGGTTGCCGTCGACTTCGGCTCGACCGTGTGGACGAGCACGGGCGGTGGCCTGAGCCTGGCCAGCCTGTCGGTCAGCGACCAGACGAGTGCACAGTCGGCGATCACGTCGATCGACGCGGCACTGAAGAACGTCAACACGTTCCAGGCAACGCTGGGTGCAGCACAGAACACGTTCCAGGCTGCGATCTCGACGACGCAGACGCAAGCCACCAACATGAGCGCAGCGCGTTCGCAGATCACCGACGCGGACTTCGCGACGGAAACGGCGAACCTGAGCAAGGCGCAAGTGCTGCAGCAAGCCGGCATCTCGGTGCTCGCGCAAGCGAACTCGCTGCCGCAGCAGGTCCTGAAGCTCCTGCAGTAATCGGGAACATCCGCGCCGGGCTCGCCGCCCGCGCGCACGGCGTCGTCCGCGTTGCGGCGCGCGACGGCGCCGGTTCGGTACACCGGACCCGACACTCCAGGGAGGCTTGCCTCCCTGCTTGCATTGAAATCGAAGCACGGCGACCTGCCGGAACGCGCGCGACTGCGCAAACGACTGGAGCACCCGCATGACCACGACGAGCACGAGCACAGGCACGACCGATATCGGCAGTCTTCTGGCGCAGGCCGGACAATCGATCATCAGCGGCGCGACCAATTCGACGCTCGACGTCAGTTCGCTCGTGTCCGCGCTGGTCACGGCCAAGACGGCCGGTCAGACACAAACCCTCACGACCAAGCAGACGCGCGACAACACCGAGCTGTCCGCGGTCGGCAAACTGAAATCGGCGCTGTCCGCGCTGCAGACCGCGATCGCCGGTCTCGCGAACGGCTCGACGCTGAGCGGCCTCGCGGCGACCGCGAGCGGCAACGGCATCACCGCGTCGGTCAAGAGCGGCGGCGGGGCGGTGGCCGGCTCGTACGCGGTCAACGTCACGCAGCTCGCGAGCGCGAACAAGCTGTCGTCGGCGGGCATCACTGCGACGGACACGATCGCGGCCGGCTCGCTGAGCATCACGCTCGGCAGCAACGCGGCATTCAACGTCAACGTCGCGGCCGGCGCGTCGCTGTCCGACATCGCGACCTCGATCAATACGACGGCCGGCAACCCGGGCGTCACCGCGTCGGTCATCACCGGCTCGGACGGCCAGCATCTCGTGATCCAGTCGAACAACACCGGCGCGACCAACACGGTGTCGGTGAGCGGCACCGGCGTCAACGCGAAGCTGACGTCGGGCTACTCCACCGTGACCAAGGCCGCGGACGCGCAATTGACCGTCGACGGCACGCCGGTGAGCAGCGCGTCCAACAGCGTGTCAGGCGTGCTGACGGGCGTCACGCTGAACCTGACGCCGGCCGCGCTGAACACGACCCAGACGGTCACGCTGTCGCCCGACACGACGGCCACGACGAGCGCGATCAACGCATTCGTCAACGCATACAACGGCTACGTGACGACCGCGCAATCGCTGTCGTCGTACGATCCGAACACGTCGACGGCAGGCCCCTTGCTCGGCGACTCGATGCTCAACACGATCTCGAACGGTCTCGCGAGCGCGATCAGCGGCGGCGTCAAGACGGGCAGCCCGAGCACGACCTATTCGCTCGCGGCGATCGGCATCAACCTGCAGGCCGACGGGACGCTGCAGGTCGACTCGACCGCGCTGAACACCGCGCTCACGTCGAACAGCCCGGCCGTCGCCGCGCTGTTCAACACGACGAACGGCGTCGGCCAGACGCTGAACAAGCTGGTCAACACGTACACGCAGACGAACGGCCTGATCGACCAGCGCACCACGGCGCTCAATGCGGACCTGAAGAACCTGTCCAACCAGGCGACGCAGCTGAAGAACTATTCGGATCAGCTGACCACGCAGTACAACGCGCAGTTCACCGCGCTGAACAACCTGATGGCGACGATGGCGAACAACACGAAGTACCTGACCCAGCTGTTCGGCGGCACGAACAGCGCCGGCGCGCTCGCCACCAACAAGTAAGCCGCCTTTTCGCGGGACACATCCGGACGACGACCATGACGACCGATACGCTGAATCAAGCGCTCCACCTGACCCACGCGATGCAGTCGGCCACCGCGCTGCGCGACTGGGAACGCGTCGCGGCGCTGGCCGACGCGCGCTCGCCGCTGTTGATGGGGCTGTCGCCCGAGCAGACGCCGGAGGCGCTCGACACGATCCGGCGGATCATGGATATCGACGCGTCGATCGCTCAGGACGCGCAGGCCGATCGCGATCAGCTCGTGCAGCAATTCACCGCATCGCGCGAACGAATTCGCGCGGCCGGCCTCTATCAGGCGACCGGCATGCTGTAAGCCCACGAACAACAACGCGCGCCGCCGTCGAGCGCGCGCCGATGTCGTAACGTCGAGCCGCCTTTGGGCGGCCATTTTTTTGCGCGAAGGAAACAGGAACGGCACGGATGCAAATCCGCACCGCGCCGGATCGGCTGCGCGGATCGACTAGTGCGCGGCGGCCGCCGCCGCGTCGACCATCTGCGCGAACGCCGCTTCGAGATGGCGGGCGAAGCGCGGCGCATCGCACAGCGGCGAGCGCAGCAGCCGCTCGCGCAGCCCGGCCCGCACGGCCGCGACATGCGGCGGGCCCTGCGCGAACGCGGCCGCCTTCGCGACATAGTCGTCGTCGTTGTCCGCGATCCATTCGGGCATCCCGAGCGTATGCAGGATGCTTTCGCCGATATGCGACAGGAAGCGGTCACCGCGCCGCGTGATGAACGGCGCGCCCATCCACAGTCCTTCCATGCTCGTCGTGCCGCCCGGATACGGGAACGGATCGAGCACGATGTCGATGTCGTTGTACGTGGCGATGTGTGCGAGCCGCTTCGATCCGCCGCGCAGCAGCAGGCGCTCCGCGGGAATGCCGTGTGCCGCGAAGCGCGCGGCGATGCTCGTGCGCAGCGCGGCTTCGTCGAGCTGCGCCGACTTCAGCAACAGGCGCGAACCGGGTACCGCATGCAGCACGCGTGACCACAGCGCGACGACGGCGTCGCCGATCTTGTTCGCGTTGTTCAGGCAGCCGAACGTGACGACACCTTCGCGCCCGGCCGGCAGCGGCCCGACGTCGAGCGGCTGCGCGGGCGGCGTGAAGCACAGATAGCTGTCGGGCAGCCGCCACGGCCGCTCGACGAAGTGATGGGCTTCGCCGTCGGGCAGCACGTGACGATCGCCGATCACGTAGTCGATCGCGGCAATGCCGGTCGTCGCGAAATAGCCGAGCCAGGTCGCCTGCACCGGTGCCGGCTTCCATGCGAACAACGCCAGCCGGTTCGACGCGGTATGGCCGCTCAGGTCGACCAGCACGTCGATGCGGTCGTTGGCGATCAGGTCGGCGGCCGCGTGGTCGTCGAGCGCGGTGATGTCGCGCCACAGCGCGAAATGACGCTTGAGCGCTGCGGTCGTGTCGTCCTCCACCGACTGCGTCGCGTAGGCCACCGCCTCGACGCGCGACGGATCGAGCGCCGCGACGACGCTCAGCAGGAACACCGCGACCGGATGGGACTTCAGGTCGCCGGACACGAACCCGACACGCAACACGCGCCCGGCGGCCGGGCGCGGCACGTGCGTACGCGGCGACGCCTGCGCGGCCATCTGCGTGCCGAATTCACGCGCGCGCTCGAGCAGTTGCGCGGGCGACAGCCGGTCGGTGCCGGCCGCGTGGAACATGCGGCCAGAATGAGCATTGTGGAACGCGGGATCGACTTCGAGCGCGCGATCGTAGCTCGCGAGCCCCGCATCGAGGTGCCACATCGCGCACAGGATGTCACCCATCACCGCATGCATCTGCGCGGTCGGGTTCGGCAGCGACAGCGCGATCCGGCAACTGTCGAGCGCATCGCGCCGCTTGCCCTGCCGGACCAGCGTCTGCGCGAGATGGTGATGCAGATCGGCCCGATCGGGCGCCGCGGCCAGCGCGCGCCGCAGGCTCGCCACCGTGCCGTCGAGATCGCCCGCACGTTCGAGCGCTGCCGCGAGGTGAAACAGGCAGTCCGCTTCACCCGATTCAGCCGCGCGGGTGAGGCTCGCGATCGCGGCCTCGGGATCATCGCGCTCGAACAGCAGCACGCCGAGCGCGTGATGCGCAGCATGCAGATCCGGTTGCAGCGCGATCGCTTCGCGGTAGCACGCGATCGCCTCATCGGGCCGGCACTGCGCACGCAGTACGTTGCCCTGGTTGAAGCGGGCCTGCGCGTAGCCGGGATCGAGCGCGATCGCCTTCTCGTATGCGCGCGCCGCGGCGTCCAGTTCGCCCTTGTCCTGCAGTGCGTTACCGAGGTTGTTGAACGCCGGCGCGTAATCGGGGCGCAGCGCGAGCGCCTGCGCGCAGCTCAGCATCGCGGCATCCGCGTCGCCCGCGTCGCGCAACGCGTTGCCGAGGTTGCTGTGCGCCTCCGCATAGCCGGGCGCGAGCGCGATCGCACGCCGGTACGCCCCGATCGCATCGTCGAGCCGGCCGTGCGCGCGCAGCATATTGCCGAGGTTGTTCAGGTAGACGGGATCGGCGCGCAGCGCGATCGCGCGCTCCATCAGCGCGAGGCCGGCCGGAAACTGGCCGAGCTGGCACGCGAGCAGCCCGAGGAAGTGCGTCGCATCCGGCTGATCCGGCTCGTCGCGCCGGATCGCCTCGTACAGCACGCGAGCGTCGTCGAAGCGCCCGGCCTGATGGTGCACGAACGCCGCGTTCAGCCGTTGCGCGACAGCGCCCGTCATGCGCGTGCTCCGTCCGTGTCGCCGGCCACGTAGCGGGCCCACATCCCGTGGAACGCATCCTCGAGATTGCGTGCGAAACGCGCCGCATCGCACAGCGGCGACGCGAGCGTGCGTTCACGCAGCGTCGCGCGCAACGCCGCGAGTGCATCGCGGTCGCTCGCGAATGCGATTGCCTTCGCGAGATACGCGTCCTCGTCGGCGGCGATCCAGTCGCCCATCCCGGCCGCATGCAGCAGGCTTTCGCAGATATGCGTGACGAAGCGGCCGCCCTTCATCCCGATCACCGGCACGCCCATCCACAGCGCTTCGGCCGTCGTCGTGCCGCCAGGATAGGGAAACGGGCTCAGCGCGATGTCGATCCGGTTGTACGCGTTGAAATACTCCGCCCGCGGCGAACCGCCCTCGAGGATCAACCGCTCCGCGCCGATACCATGCCGGGCAAATCGCTCGACGGTCATCCGGCTCAGGTCGCCGCCGCTGAGCTCGTGCGCCTTCAGCATCAGGTGCGCCTTCGGCAGCGCGTGCAACAGCCTCGACCACAACGCGACGACGTCGTCGCTTACCTTCGTCAGCTTGCCGAAGCAGCCGAACGTCACGCCTGCGTTCGTATCCATCGGCAGGGGCCCGACCGCTACGTCGTAAGCCGGCGGCGTGAAGCACAGGTAGCTGTCCGGCAACCGCCACGGCTGCTCGACGAAGTGATGAGCTTCAGCGACCGGCAGCGTGTGCGCATCTCCGATGAAGTAATCGATCGCGCGGCAACCCGTCGTCGCGAAGAAGCCGAGCCAGCTCGCCTGCACGGGTGCCGGCCGGTGCGCGAACACGGGCAAGCCGCTCCAGTTCGTATGGCCGGCAAGATCGACGAGCACGTCGATGCCGTCGTCGCGAATCATCTGCGCGGCCTGCTCGCGATTCTTGCCGGTCAGCTTCTTCCAGCTCGCGAAACGTGGCTTCAGTCGTGCGGTCACGTCGTCTTCGACCACGAAAGTCACATAGGCGTGCGGCTCGATGCGCGTGCGATCGAGATACGCGAGCACGCTTTCAAGAAAGATTCCGACCGGGTGCTGCCGCAGGTCGCCCGACACAAAGCCGACGCGCAGCGGACGATTCCGGGCGAGCCGGGCGCGAGCCTCGCGGTCGTGCTCGAACGGGCCCACGCCCCGCGCCAGATGGTCGCCGTAGTGGCGCGCCTCCGCCACCCAGTCTTCCGGCGAGAAAGCCGGCGAGCTCGACATGTTGAACAGCAGACGCGCATACGCACGATGTGGTTCGTTCGCGGCGGCTTCGCGAAACGCCGCCACGGCGCCCGCAAAATCGCGCTTCGCCCATAGAATGTCGCCGAGCGTGAGCCGGATCTTCATCGGATCGATGCCGAGTGCCTGCGCGGTTTCGTACTCCTCCATCGCCTCGTCTAGCCGATCGAGCCGGAACAACACCGCCGCCAGATTGTGGTGCGCGTCCGCGTCATCCGGGTTCAGGTCGATCGCATGACGATGGCTGAGTTCCGCTGCCGCCATCCGATCGAGGTTGTGATACCCGAGGCCGAGGAAGTTGTATGCGTCCGACAGCTCGGGATCGAGTTCGATCGCCCGTCGGCACATGCGCACCGATTCCTCGTATTCGCCCTGCTGGCAACGCAGCTCGCCGAGCCGGCACCATCCCGGCGCGTAGCCGGGATCGATCTCGCACGCGCGCTCGAACAAGCGCGCCGCGCCGTCGAAGTCGTTCATGCTGCGCAGCGACCGCCCAAGCGCGCAATGGCCTTCCGCATCGTCCGGTTCGAGCCCCGCGCGCGCATGCTCGAGCGCGCCGTCGAAATCGTCGGTCGCCCGCAGCGCAACGGCGAGCCCGCGATGCGCGACGCGCAACGCAGGGTTCAGTTCGATCGCGCGACGGTAGTGCACGATCGCGTCCGCGTGCCGCTCCTGCGCGCGCAGCACGTTGCCGAGGTTGCTGTGCGCTTCCGCATACGCGGGATGGAAGGCGATCGCCTTGCCGTAGCTTGCCGCGGCCGCATCCAGCTCGCCCAGGTCCTGCAGCACGTTGCCAAGGTTGTTGTAGGCCTCCGCATAACCGGGACGCAGTTCGATCGCACGCGAACAGCTCTGCATTGCCTCGGCCGGATCGCGCGCGTCGCGCAGCGCGTTGCCGAGGTTGTTGTGCGCTTCCGGATAGTCGGGACGCAACGCCACCGCGCGACGGTAGTGCGCGATCGCGTCGTCGAGCCGCCCGCATTCGCGCAGCATGTTGCCGAGGTTGTTGAAATACGACGCGTCCGGTCGCGCGGCGAGCGAGCGCTCCATCAACGCCAGGCCCGCGTCGTACTGCTTCAGCTGGCACGCGAGCAGCCCGAGGAAGTGCATCGCGTCCGGCTGCCCGGGTTGAGTGTGCAGGATCGCGTCGTACAGCGTCTTTGCTTCGCCGAGACGCCCGGCCTGATGGTGCGCGAGGGCCTCCTGCAGGGCCTGCTGGATATCGTTCATGCTGTCTGTGCCGTTTCCGTATAGCGTGTCCACATGTCGAAGAAGGCATCTTCGAGATTGCGTGCGAAGCGTGCCGCATCGCACAGCGGCGACGCGAGCGTGCGTTCGCGCAGCGTCGCGCGCAACGCCGCCAGCCGCGCGCCGTCCTGCGCGGCCGCGACCGCCTTCGCGACATAGTCGTCCTCATCGCCGGCGATCCAGTCGGGCATCCCGGCCGCGTGCAGCAGGCTCTCGCAGATGTGCGTGACGAACCGTCCGCCCTTCATCCCGAGCACCGGCACGCCCATCCACAGCGCTTCGGCCGTCGTCGTGCCGCCCGGGTACGGGAACGGGCTCAGCGCGATATCGATCCGGTTGTACGCGTTGAAATACTCCGCGCGCGGCGATGCGCCGTCGAACAACAGCCGGCTCGCGTCGATCCCGTGCCGTGCGAAGCGCGCAACGGTCGCGTCGCGCACCGCCGCCTGTTCGAGTTCGCGCGCCTTCAGCAACAACCGTGCGCCGGGCAGCGCATGCAGCACGCGCGACCACACGCGCACGACGTCGTCGCCGAGCTTCACGAGCTTGCCGAAACAACCGAACGTGACGTGGCCGTTCGCGGCCATCGGCAGCGGGCCGACCGCGACGTCGTCGGACGGCGGCGTGAAGCACAGGTAGCTGTCGGGGAGCCGCCACGGTTGCTCGACGAAGTGATGCGCCTCGTCGGCCGGCAACGTCCGCGCGTCGCCGATGAAATAGTCGATCGCGTCGCTGCCCGTCGATGCGAAGAAGCCGAGCCAGCTCGCCTGCACGGGCGCCGGCTTCCAGCCGAATGCGGCCAGGCCGCTCGCCTGCGTATGGCCGGCGAGGTCGACGAGCACGTCGATGCCGTCGTCGTGAATCGTGCGGGCGGCCGCCTGCGGGTCACAGCCGGCGATCGAACGCCAGATGGTCGCGTGCGGCTTCAGTCGCGCGGTGATCGCGTCCGCTTCGTCCGACGTCGTGTACACGTACGGCGCAATGCGCGTGCGATCGAGATGCGCGAACACGCTTTCGACGAAGATCCCGACCGGGTGCTGCCGCAGGTCGCCCGATACGAAGCCGACCCGCAGCGGGCGCTGCAGCGCGTCGGCCGCGCGTTCGCGCACGTCATGCGTATAGCGCGTCGAACGCGCCGCGAGGTGACGGCCGTAGCGGCGCGCATCGTTCAGGTAATCGGCGGGGGACACGGTCGCCGATGCCGCGGCGGCGAACAGCAGGCGGCCGAGCACCTCCGCCGCATCGTCGCTCGCGTCGTCGCGCACCAGCGCAAGCGCATCGCGATACGCGGGCACCGCGGCGTCGACGTTGCCCTGCGCGCGCAAGATGTCGCCAAGATTCACGTACATCGACACGGTCGGGCGGCCACCCGCCAGCGCCTGCCGGCAATAGGCGAGCGCATCGGCGTGCCGCTCGCACTTGAGCAGCACGACCGACAGGTTGTGGCACGCGCCGCTGTCGGCCGGATTCAGCTCGAGCGCGGTGCGGTAGCACGCTTGCGCCGCGACGAGATCGCCCAGGCCGTGGTGAGCGTTGCCCGCCTGATTGTGCGCATCGGCGAGATCCGGTGCGATGCGGATCGCATTCTGCGCATGCACGAGCGCTTGCGCATAACGCGCCTGACGGCGGCGCACGCCGCTCAGGTTCGCATGCGCGACGGCCAGCGACGCATCGAGCGCGATCGCGCGTGCGTAGTGCGCCGCGGCGGCGTCGAGGTCGCCCGCGTCGCGCAGCACGCCCGCGTAGTTGTTGTGCAGGCTCGCGTCGCCGGACCCGGCCGCGGCGGCGCCCAGCACGCTCGCGGCTTCGTGCAGTTCGCCGAGCGCCCACAGCGACAGGCCGAGGCCGTGACACGCAGCGGGCAGCGCCGGGCTCAGTTCGATCGCGCGACGGTAGTGCACGATCGCGTCCGCGTGCCGCTCCTGCGCGCGCAGCACGTTGCCGAGGTTACTGTGCGCATCCGCATACGCGGGATGGAAGGCGATCGCCTTGCCGTAGCTTGCCGCGGCCGCATCCAGTTCGCCCAGGTCCTGCAGCACGTTGCCGAGGTTGTTGTAGGCCTCCGCGTAGCCGGGACGCAGTTCGATCGCGCGCGAGCAGCTCTGCATCGCCTCGGCCGGATCGCGCGCGTCGCGCAGCGCATTGCCGAGGTTGTTGTGCGCTTCCGGATAGTCGGGACGCAGCGCCACCGCGCGGCGGTAGTGCGCGATCGCGTCGTCGAGCCGCCCGCATTCGCGCAGCATGTTGCCGAGGTTGTTGAAGTACGACGCGTCCGGTCGCGCGACGAGCGAGCGCTCCATCAACGCCAGGCCCGCGTCGTACTGCTTCAGCTGGCACGCGAGCAGCCCGAGGAAGTGCATCGCGTCCGGCTGCCCGGGTTGAGCGTTCAGGATCGCGTCGTACAGCGCCTTCGCTTCCCCGAGACGCCCGGCCTCGTGATGCGCGAGCGCCGCTCGCAGCTGCAGTTCAATCGGCTCCATGGCGCGCGCCGCTCAATATGGATGCGGTTCGCGCCCGAAGTCGATCAGTCGGCCGTCGTGCTCGATCATCACGGCCGCGGCCGCGATCCCTTCGCGCGACATCTCGGCGACGATGTCGCGTGCGCGCCATTGCGTCGGAATGATGATCACGTCGGCCGGCACCGCCTTCAGCGCGTCGCGGAATTCGATCTTCTGGCCGGTGCCCGGCACATAGGTGCCGACCTTGTCGGGATCGGAATCGACGACGAGCGGGAAGCGCGCGGCATCGGCATCGAAGTGATGGATGAACGCGGCGGCCTTGCCCGTGCCGCCCCAGATCGCGACGCGCCGACCCGACCCGGCGAGCGCCGCGAGCTGCCCGGCGATCGCCGCGCGGTTCTCGACCGAGCGCGCCGCGAACTGCAGCGACGCGTCGGCGCGCGTGCGTGCGCGCGCGGGCACGCCGAGCCGCACCAGCGCATGGACGACTTCGCCGTCGTAGCCGTGCGCGAGCGTCACGATCTCGCCGGCGCGCGCCATCAGCGTGCGGAACGACTCCGTCGTGAACTGCGACACGTGCTCATAGAAGAAGTCGGCGAGGCGGTCCGTCTCGAACACGCGGTCGATGCACGGTACTTCCGCGAACAGCCAGCACGCGTTCGGCTGGCGCGACGCGCCCCATGCGAGCTGCTCGACGAGCTTCGCGGGTTCGGTCAGGTGTTCGAGCACATGCCGGATCACGATCGCATCGGGGCGGAATGCGGGCATGTCGGCCAATGGTTCGAACAGCCGCGCGTGGAATTCGATGCCATTGCCGGTACCCGCGCTCGCGTTCGGATCGAAGCCGGCGAAACGCCCGCCGTGGCTCGCCTGCGCGAGGCCGCGCACGAAATGGCCTTCGCCGCAGCCGATCTCGACCACCGTCGGTTCGGCCGGCAGCGTGCCGAGCAGCAGGTCGCGCGTGGCCGCGAGATGGCCTTTCCAGATCCCGCCGCTGTTGAACATCCGGTTCGGGTTGCTCTGATACGGAATCGCGTCGTAGCTGAACCGGTGGTTCCACACGTGCGAACACTGCGGGCACTGGACGAAGTCGAGCGCATGACGCGGCAGTTGGCGCGCCGCTTCGGCGGACGCGGGCCAGGCGAGCGTCGCGAGCGTGCGCTCGCCGGCCGGGAAGAACGGCGCGGCAACCGTATGCGCGCAGACGGGGCAAGGGGCGTCGATCAGGTCGGGGCTCATGCATTCACCTGTTTGCGGAAATGGGCGATCGTCTCCTTCAGGCCATCCTCGAGCGCGATGCCGGGCTGCCAGTCCAGACGCTGGCGCGCGCGGCCGATGTCGGGCCGGCGCTGCAGCGGATCGTCGGCCGGCAGCGGGCGATATTCGATGCGGCTTTTCGAACCGGTGAGCCGCAGCACGCATTCGGCCAGCTCGCGGATCGTGATCTCGCTCGGGTTGCCGAGGTTGATCGGGCCGGTGTCGTCGCCCTGGTCCATCATCCGCAACAGGCCTTCGACGAGATCGTCGACGTAGCAGAACGAGCGCGTCTGGCTGCCGTCGCCGTACAGCGTGATCGGCTCGCCGCGCAGCGCCTGCATGATGAAGTTCGACACGACGCGCCCGTCGTCTGCGCGCATGCGCGGACCGTAGGTATTGAAGATCCGCACCACGCGGATATCGACGCCATGCTGGCGGTGATAGTCGAAGAACAGCGTCTCGGCGCAGCGCTTGCCTTCGTCGTAGCACGCGCGCAGCCCGTTCGGATTCACGTTGCCCCAGTAGCTTTCCTGCTGCGGATGCTGCTGCGCGTCGCCGTACACCTCGCTCGTCGACGCCTGCAGGATGCGCGCGCCGCAGCGCTTCGCGAGACCGAGCATGTTGATCGCGCCGAGCACGGCCGTCTTCACCGTCGACACCGGGTCGCTCTGGTAGTGCACGGGGCTCGCCGGGCAGGCCATGTTGAACACGCGGTCCGCTTCGACGTAGAGCGGCAGCCACACGTCGTGGCGGATCACCTCGAAATTGACTCGGCCGATCAGGTGTTCGATGTTGCGCTTGCTGCCGGTGTGGAAGTTGTCGACGCACATCACGTCGTAGCCGGCGTGCACGAGCCGCTCGCAGAGGTGCGAGCCGAGAAAGCCCGCGCCGCCAGTGACGAGGACGGACTGGCCGTTCACGCTGCGGCTCCCGGTGCGGCGTCGACGCGGCGCACCCACATTTCGTGCAGCGCCTCCTCGAAATGACGCGCGAAGCGGGGCGCGTCGCACAGCGGCGAAGCCAGCACCTGCGCACGCAGCGTCGTGCGCAGCACGGCCAGCTCGGCCGGATTGCGCGCGAACGCGACGGCCTTCGCGACATACGTGTCGTCGTCGTCCGCGATCCATTCGGGCAGGCGCGCCGCCTGCAGCAGGCTTTCGCAGATGTGCGACAGGAACCGCGCGCCGCGGCGGCCAAGCACCGGCACGCCCATCCACAGCGCCTCGGCCGTCGTCGTGCCGCCGGGGTACGGGAACGGGCTCAGCATCAGGTCGACGCGCCGGTAGGCCGCCAGATATTCGTCGCGCGGCGACCGGCCTTCGAACAGCAGGCGCGCCGCGTCGATGCCGTGCGCGGCGAAGCGGGCCGCGAGCGCGTCCTGCTCGCGCGGGTCGTCGAGATGCGGCGCCTTGACGAACAGCCGTGCGTTCGGCACGTCGCGCAGCACGCGCGACCAGACGTCGATCACGCGATCGGTGAGCTTCGCGAGCTTGCCGAAATAGCCGAAGGTCGGATAACCGTTCGCGAGCATCGGCAGCGGGCCGCCGTCGAGCTCGACGGCCGGCGGCGTGAAGCACAGATAGCTGTCGGGCAGGTGCCACGCGCGTTCGACGAAATGCGCGGCCTCGTCGGTCGGCATCACGTGGCGGTCGCCGAGCACGTAGTCGATCGCGCGCATGCCGGTGCTCGCGAAGTAACCGGGCCAGCTCACCTGCAGCGGCGCGGGCTTCCATGCGAACAGCGGCAGGCGGTTGTGGATCGTGTGGCCGGATGCGTCGATCAGCACGTCGATGCCGTCGTCGTGAATGCGCGCGGCAGCCGCCGCGTCGTCGAGGCCGGCGAGACACGTCCACGACGCGAAGCGCGGCTTGATGCGCGCGGTCACGTCGTCCTCGATCTCGCGCGTCGGATACGCATGCAGTTCGACGCGCTCGCGCTTCACGTGCGCGAGCATCCCTTCGATGAAGTAGCCGACCGGGTGCGCCTTCAGGTCGCCCGACACGATGCCCACGCGCAGCGGCCGCCCGATGCGCGCGCTCAGGTCGACCTGCCACGTCGAGTACGGCTGCGCGCGCTGCGTGACGAGCGCATCGAAGCGCGCGGCTTCGTCGAGGTAGGCGTGCGGGTCGAACGCGTCGCTGTAGTGGTACGCGAACAGCAGGTTGCTGCGCGGCTCCGGCAGTTCCGGACGCAGCGCGACCGCGTGTTGGTACGCCTCGAGCGCGGCCGGGATCTCGTTCAGGTCGAGCAGCGCGTTGCCGAGGTTGTTGTATGCCTGCCCGTGGTCGGGCTGCAGCGCGATTACCTGGCAGAACGCGTCGACGGCCTCGCGCGCGTGGCCCGCGAGCCGCTGCGCGTTGCCGAGGTTGTTGTAGGCGTCGACGTAGCCGGGCCGCAGCTCGATCGCGAGACGGAAACACTCGGCGGCGGCGGCCGGGCGGTTGTGCGCCTGCATCACGTTGCCGAGGTTGTAGTAGTAGGTCGCGTCGGGCTTGATCTCGATCGCCGCCATGATCAGTTCCGACGCCTCGTTATACCGCCCGTACTGGTGACCGATCAGGCCGAGCAGGTGCAGCGCGTCCGCGTGCCGCGGATCGGCGTCGAGGATCCGGCGATACAGCGTCTCGGCTTCCTCGAGCCGGTCGGCCCGGTGGAGCGCCAGCGCCGCTTCGATCGTGGCGACGGGGGAGTCGGACAGCGTGAGATCAGTCATCGTGGTAAGCCAGCGTGGGTTCGGTATGGGTCGGGGAACCGTCACGCGACAGGCGCGGACGATCGCCGACGTAGATGCATTCTCTTCGGGCGAGCCCGGTTCCAATTGATGGAGGAGGCGCCCGAATTGGTCGCTGTTCTAACTACGGGGAGATCGCGCGCGACCAGCTTTCACGGCGCGAACGCTATGTGGATTGGGGGAGGCGGGAACGGCGCACTGGCTTACACATGATCGGCTGCCCGCCGTACCCGGAGCAGCGCAATGGCACCGACGCCCGGGACGACCGAGCGCGGACGTTGCTTTCAGTTGAACATACGGGCGGCCGGCGATGGCCGCGGGTGCCCGGGCTGCCTCACATCGTCCGGACCTGCGCGCATCAGCTGCTCGACGAACACCCGCCGCAACTGCTCGAGCTGCACGAGCTCGAGCTGCATGAACTCGACGACGAGCAATTCGAGCTCGAGTCGTTCGAGCTGTACGTGGAACCGGACGAGCCGCCGCCGCGCGCGGCCATGGGCGGCACCGGCGGCGGCTCCATCAGCGCCATCGAATGCGCGGCCCACGCGGTGCCGGCCAGCGCGCCCGCGCCGAACAACGCGGTTGCCCACAGCGCCGCGTCCGGTGAATCGGGTTCGTCGCGGCATGCGCGCTGGTGCGCAGCGACCGCCGTTCTCCCACCGACCGTCAGGCCGCCGCGCCCGAATCCCGTCAGGCGTCGCGTGACGATCCGGTACGCGATGGCAAACACGGCCATGCTGATGACGAGCAGCAGCACCGGCCGGCCGCGGCTCAGCCCGACCGCGAGTTTCGCCGCGCCCGTGCCGAGCACGGCCAGCGCGATCGCGCGCGAGGCCATTCGTGCGGCCCGCATCTCGCCCGCTTTCCACAGCCAGTCGCGCCCGCGCCCGCGCAGCGCGTTCGCGTAATCGGACACGCGCCGCGCGAGCAACTGACGGAACGCGCCGAAGCTGGCCTCGCCGTCCGGTAGCGCGGCCAGCCAGGCGCACTCGTCCGCATACGCACCACCCCGCGTCGGATCGACGCTGCGCACGCGCGCGCCTAGCCGCCCGGCCATCGACAGGTCGATCGCGCCCGCCTGGACGAGCGACAGCGTCGCGACCTGCACGGCCCGCGATTCGTCGCCCATGAGACAGGCGGCCTTCTCGGCCGTCAGGCCCGACGAGAAGGCTTGTGCGCGTCGGCGCCGGCAGCGGTATTCGATCTGCTGCAGCACCACGATCAGCAGCAGCGCGACGATGCAGACCGGCAGGTAGAACGCGAGAAACTGCGGCCCCGTGTAGTTCAAGACATCGAAATCGCGCGCCGATGCGGCGGTCGCGATGACGCTCGCGGCGGCGGCCGGCACGACGGCCTTCGGCAGCCGGTCGCGCCAGCTACGGCGACCTGCCGGACCGGCGGCAGACGTCGGTTCCGCCGGCCTGTCCGTGCCTGCCGCTGCCTTCGCCTTCGCCTGCGGTGATCCGGCATCGGTCGGCCGGGAATCGGGACGCGGCCAGATCGACGCGGGCGGTTCGCAGCCGAACAGGCGGCGATAGCTGTCGAGCGTGTTCTGGTAGCGCCGCGCGTACACGGCGGCTTCGTCCGGCGCGCCGGTGCCGGGCATGTGATGCAGCCGCGCGCGCAGCACGCCGGCACAGAACACGTCCCAGTACTCGAGCGTGTATTGCAGGTGGAAATGCCATGCGGCATCGACCGCGACCGACGGTGTGACCGGGTGTCCGGCTGCCTGCGCGAGAAACGCGAAGCGCTTGTACTCGTCGATCACGGCCAGTGCGTGAGCGTGCGTCCAGCCTTCCGCTTCGGCGAGGCGGCGGCTGTATGGCAGCGCGGCGTGCGGGTCGTCGGGGGAATAGGCAAGCAGGCGCGTGAGGAGTGCCTGCTGCGCATCGGTCAGCGCGCGGGCATCGCCTGCGCTCGGGAGAGACGGGATGGCTGCCATCGGGAGAGTCGGCGCGATGCGCGGACGGCCGCCGCGATCGACGCTTGGAGTTGTCGTTGCGGGGGATTCTCGCATAACGGCGCTGCAGCGAACCGGCGCGGGAAACGGGCGGTGGATGCCGGGATGCCACGGTGCTGACGAGACGACGCGACATCGGAAGCCACAGGGATTCGGCCGATTGCGCAATTCAGCGCTTCAGCGAATTCGGGAAAACGGATTGCGAAATTCGGTGCCTGGAATCAGGCCATTTGGCGCGCCCGGCTGGGATCGAACCAGCAACCCCTGCCTTCGGAGGGCAGTACTCTATCCATTGAGCTACGGGCGCGTGTGACAGTGAAACGACCCCGATAAACCGGCCGCCCACCATTGGCAAGACGGCAAGGATACCCGGTTTCCCATGACGCGTCCACCTTGCCCGCCCGAATCCCCACCCGGCCCCCTTTCGTGCGGGTAAACACGCGCCTTCGCACCGCTCGCCGTGATGTAAACGTTCCGTCTATAATCGTCCGTGCTTCATTGGACTGCCATTTTGCCGTTGCACCGCGCTCACAATTCCTATTAATGGAGACGAGGCAAGCATGAGCGAAGCACCCCACGAATCTCCCGTCAAAACTCCCGGGCAGCTGATTGCCGTTGTCATCGCATCATTCGCGATTCCGATCGCCGTGATCGTCCTGTTTGCCACCTATGCCAACCATGCGTTCCGTGCGGGCGCAGGCACGGACGCGCTCTCCGACGAACAAGTCGCCGCGCGCATCGCACCGATCGCGAAGGTCGACGTGAAGGACGCCAATGCGCCCCGCACGTACAAGACCGGCGAGCAAGTCTACAAGGCCGTGTGCGTGACCTGTCACGGCACGGGCGCCGCCGGCGCGCCGAAGTTCGGCAACAAGGACGACTGGGCGCCGCGCATCTCGCAGGGCTTCGACACGCTGCTGAAGACGGCGCTGTCGGGCAAGGGCGCGATGCCGCCGCGCGGCGGCACGAGCCCCGACGACGTCAGCGACTATGAAATCGCGCGTGCGATCGTCTACATGGCGAACAACGACGGCGCGAACTTCCCCGAGCCGGCTA
>NZ_VWWG01000125.1:0-19660 GCF_011753085.1 Burkholderia sp. Tr-862 | reverse complement strand
GGGGCAGCCGGGGGCGGGGAGGAGGGGGGGTTTTGACGGCGAGGGGGCCGGGCGCGCCCGCCCGGGCAGGCCCGTCCCGGCGGGCCCGGCAGGGCCGCGCTGGCCCGCCGGGGGCCGGAAAGCCGGCCTGGGAGCCGCTGGCGCAGGTACCGAGCCAGGGCGCGCACCGGGCTCGGCCCAGCGGGGCTGTAGGGCCGGATCGCGAAGCCAGGGTCGCCGAACGCGCCCGACGGCCGCCAGCCGTCGAGCAGCGCGACGAGCCGGCCTGCGTCGAGATCGCGCTGCGCGCTGAAATCCGGCAGCAGCGCGATGCCGAGCCCGCCGAGCGCGGCCTCGCGCATCGCCTCGCTGTTGTTGGCCGCGAAGCTGCCGCGCACCGGCACGCTCACGCGCTGGCGGCGCCGGCCGTCCGGCTCGAAGCTCCAGGCGGCCGGCTCGTTGTCGCGCAGGTAGCACAGGCAGCTGTGATCGACGAGTTCGCTCGGGTGGCGCGGCGCGCCGCGCGCATCGAGGTAGTCGCGGCTCGCGACCAGCAGCGAACGCGTGTCGCACAGCTTCCACGCGACGTGGGTCTGCGGCGCGGTCGTCGTATGGCGGATCGCGAGATCGAAGCCCTCCTGCGTCAGCGAATGCAGCCGGTCGGACAGGTCGAGCTCGATGTGCACGCCCGGATGCTGCCGCAGGAAATCGGGCAGGTGCGGCACCACCTGCTGGCGCCCGAGCGCGACGGGCGCCGTCACGCGCAGCAGCCCGCGCGGTTCGCCGGCCAGATCCTTCACGCGCGCGAAATGCTGGCCGATCGACTCGAACGCGTCGCGCGTGCTGTCGACCAGCGTCTGCCCCGCGTCGGTGAGCCGCACGCTGCGGGTGGTGCGCCGCACCAGCGGCACGCCGGCCGCCTTCTCGAGATCGGCGATGCGCTGGCTCATCGCGGCCTTGCTGATGCCGAGCCGCTGCGCGGCGGCCGTGAAACTGCCGGCCGCGGCGAGCACCGTCAGCGAATGGATATGCGGCCAGAGCGCCTGGACATTTTGCTGATTCATCCACTGATTATTCAGAATTCTGAACAGTGAATCAAGCTGCGCGGCCTTCTCCCGCCCCGCCGCTTTGCCTAGACTAGGTTCCGTCCGCCCCCCATCCCCCAGGAGACACGATGAACCCGGTTCCCGCCTACACGTCCGACGCCGACGTCGGCCACTACATCGACGGCGCGCCCGTTGCCGGCCGCAGCGGCCGCTTCCAGGACGTCCTCAACCCGGCGCTGGGCCGCGCGGTGCGCCGCGTCGCGCTCGCCGACGGCGACGAAGTGCAGCGCGCCGTCGCATCGGCCCATGCCGCGTTCCCGGCCTGGGCCGAGACGCCGCCGATCCGCCGCGCACGCGTGCTGCACCGCTTCCTGCAACTGATGAACGAGCACCGCGACACCCTCGCGGCGATCATCACGGCCGAGCACGGCAAGGTGTTCTCCGACGCACAGGGCGAAGTCGCGCGCGGCATCGACATCATCGAGTTCGCCTGCGGCGTGCCGCAACTGCTGAAGGGCGACTTCACCGACCAGGTCAGCACCGGCATCGACAACTGGACGATGCGCCAGCCGCTCGGCGTCGTCGCGGGCATCACGCCGTTCAACTTCCCGTGCATGGTGCCGTGCTGGATGTTCCCGGTCGCGCTCGCGACGGGCAACACGTTCGTGCTGAAGCCGAGCGAGCGCGACCCGTCGGCGGCGCTGTTCATCGCCGACCTGCTCACGCAGGCCGGCCTCCCCGCCGGCGTGTTCAACGTCGTGCAGGGCGACAAGGGCGCGGTCGACGCGCTGCTCGACCATCCGGACGTGCAGGCCGTCAGCTTCGTCGGCTCGACGCCGATCGCGGCCTACGTGCAGCAGCGCGCAGTGCAGTCGGGCAAGCGCGTGCAGGCGCTCGGCGGCGCGAAGAACCACCTCGTCGTGATGCCGGACGCGAACATCGAGCAGGCGGTCGATGCGCTGATCGGCGCGGCGTACGGCTCGGCCGGCGAACGCTGCATGGCGATCAGCATCGCGGTTCTGGTCGGCGACGTGGCCGACCGGATCGTGCCGGCGGTCGCCGAGCGCGCGCGCAAGCTGGTGATCGGCGACGGGATGTCGCCGGAAGTCGAGATGGGCCCGATCGTCACCGGCGAAGCGCTCAAGCGCATCGAAGGCTATATCGAGCAAGGCGTCAGCGAAGGCGCGCAACTGGTGGTCGACGGGCGCGGGCTGCGCGTGCCGGGCCGCGAGGAGGGCTTCTTCACCGGCGGCACGCTGTTCGATCACGTGACGCCCGACATGCGCATCTATAAGGAAGAAATCTTCGGGCCGGTGCTCGGCTGCGTGCGCGTGAAGGACTTCGGCGAAGCGGTCGACCTGATCAACGCGCACGAGTTCGGCAACGGCGTCGCCTGCTTCACGAGCGACGGCGGCATCGCACGCGAATTCGCGCGGCGCATCCAGGTCGGCATGGTCGGCATCAACGTGCCGATTCCGGTGCCGATGGCATGGCACGGCTTCGGCGGCTGGAAGAAGAGCCTGTTCGGCGACATGCATGCGTACGGCGAGGAAGGTGTGCGCTTCTACACGCGCCAGAAGTCGGTGATGCAGCGCTGGTCGTCGAGCATCGGCAAGGGCGCCGAGTTCGCGATGCCGACCGCGAAGTAAGCGGTCCGTGCGCCGCCCCGCCGGGGAATCCCGCGGGCGGCGGCCAAGCACATGGCCGGCGTCAGCCGGCCTTCGTGCCGTGCGCGCCGTCGGCGGTCGGGAGGTACGACAGTTCCAGGCGGTACGCGAGCGCGACGAACAGGCTCTGCGCGAGGCCCATCGTCGCGGTCAGCGCGCGGAACCCGAACGTCGCACTGTCCTGCACCATCAGCGTCACCTCGGCCTCCCGCGCGAGCGGGCTCATCCGGCTGTCGGTGATCGCGATCAGGCGCGCGCCGCGCTGCACGGCCTGCTGCGCGACCTGCACCGTTTCTTCCGCATACGGCATGAACGAGATCACGATCATCACGTCGCCCTCGCGCACCGAGCGGATCTGGCCGAGATGCATGCTGCCGAGCGCGCTGAACAAGCCGATGCGCTTGTCGGTGTGCTGCAGCGCATAGTCGAGATACACGGCGATCGGAAACGCGCGGCGCGAGCCCGCGATCCAGATTGCCTGCGTGTCGGCGAGCAGGTCGACGGCCTGCGCGAGCGCCTGCGGATCGAGCGTCTGCCGCAGCTGCTGCATCCCGGCGATGCTGCCCTTGATGAATTCGTCGGCGATCTGCTCGGGCTGCAGGCTCGACGAGCCCGATTCGATCACGTCGCGCAACCGCAGGTTGTACGCGCGGCCCGGCGAGATCTGCTGGGCCAGGCCCTCGCGGAATAGCCGCTGCATCTCGGAGAAGCCGGAGAAGCCGAAATGCTTCGCGAACCGCACGACGGCCGACGGCTGGACGCCGCAGGCCTCCGCGAGCGACTGGATGCCCTCCAGGCCAAGCTGGTCGCGATGCGTTTCCACGTGACGCGCGATCACCTTCAGGCGATTGCTGAGGCCGTCGTACTCCTGCGTCAGATGCTGCAGGAACGCCTCGACGGTGGCGGGAGGTTTCTCGGATGAACTCATCGGATAGCGCGAAGTTGACGGCCCCGATGCGCGCGCGGCTTGCGGGCGCGGCCCGGGACTCCCTGAATACATGCATGAAGGGCGAATTTAATCACGTTTGCGGCACGGCCCGTGCCGCATGCTCGCTCCCACGCGCTCGATCATCACCTGCACACGCGCCACGGCGATACGGGAACCATACTGGAACCGTACCGGAACCGTACCGGGACCCATTTTCCAATGCGCTCGCCGCGTCGTAAAGATCAGGGCCTCTACCGACGCCGGCGGGCGGCCGCCCGCCGGTGCCACGCATCGGCCGCCATGGCTCAACGATAGTCGACCCACACGCCGCCCGCATCGGCGGAGCGCACGCAGTTCTCGACCCAGCGCACGCCTTCGACGCCTGCGTGAACGTCCGGAAAGCGGATGTTCGTCAATGCTTGCGTGTCGCCGCGATCGGCCGCGTCCATCGCGAGCGCGAAACGCGCATACAGGTTCGACCACGCTTCGAACAGCCCTTCCGGATGCCCGGCGCCGATGCGATCCTCGCGCAATGCGTGCGGATGCAGATAGCCCATCCCGCGATCGAGCACCTGTGCGGGCTGCCCCTGGATTTCGTAGCGCAACTGGTTCGGATGCTCGTCCCACCATTCGACGCTCGCCTTCGAGCCGATCACGCGCACCTTCTGCCCGTGCATCGAGCCCGCGTTCACTGCGCTCGACCAGACATAGCCGATCGCGCCCGTGTCGTATTCCATGATCGTGAACGCGTTGTCCTCGAGCGGTGCGCGGCTCTTCACGAAGCTCTGCCGCGAGCACATCAGCCGGCGGATCTTCAGCTCGGGCGCCATCACCTCCGAGATATATAGCGGGTGCGTGCCGATGTCGCCGAGCACGTAGCTCGGGCCCGCGAACTTCGGATCGACGCGCCAGCGCGCGGCCGCGCTGGCGGCCTCGACACCCTCGCTGTGAAAGCCGTGCGCGAACTGCATCTGCACGATGCGGATCTCGCCGAGATCGCCGCGCGCGATCATCTCGCGCGCCTGCTCGATCATCTGGTGGCCCGAATAGCCGTATGCGACGCCGACGATGCGGTTCTTCTCGATCGACAGCCGCTGCAGCACCTCGGCCTCCGCGGTCGTGAAGCACAGCGGCTTCTCGCAGACCACATGCAGCCCCGCGTTCAGCGCCGCGCGGCAGATCTCGAAGTGCGTGTTGTTCGGCGTCGCGATCGACACCGCGCGGATGCCGTCGGCGCGACGCGCCTCGGCATCGAACATCGTCCGGTAGTCGGGATAGCAGCGCCCGGCGTCGACGCCGAGCTTCACGCCGAACTGCCGGCCGCGCTCGGCATCGATATCGAACGCGCCGGCGACCAGCCGGAAGCTGCCGTCGCGCAACGCGGCCGACCGGTGGCTGTAGCCGATCTGGCTGCCAAGGCCGCCGCCGACCATGCCCCAGGGAATCGAATGTCCGAGCAGAATCTGTCCGTCGATCATGATTGTCGTGTTCCTGTCCGTGTTCAGGTGTTCAGATGTTCAAAGGTCCAGGCGGTCGATCGTTCATGCGAATCCGGCCGACGCGAGAAACGCGCGGCTCGCCGCGACGTCGCGCAGGCTCGTGCCGGCGTTGCGCGGATCGCGCTCCTGTTCGATCGTGATGTAGCCCGCATAGCCGATATCGTCGAGCGCGCGGCGAATCGCGCGGTAGTCGAGCACGCCGGTGCCGATCGGGCACATCACGCCGCGCGCGCAGGCCGCGAAGAACGCGATGTGCTCGCCCATCACCGCGTCGTAGACGGCCGCGTCGATATCCTTGAAATGCACGTAGTCGAGCCGCGCCGCATGGCGGCGCAGCCAGGTCTCGGGATCCATCCCCGAGTAGTACAGGTGGCCGGTGTCGAGACACAGGCCGGCCGTGTCGGCCGCGATGTCGGCGACGATCCGGTCGATCTCGTCCGCGAACTCGATGTAGCCGCCCGCATGCGGATGGATCACCGCGCGCACGCCGAATTCGTCGCGCGCGATCGTCGCGATCCGGCGGATGTGGTCGACCATCCGCGCCCAGCGTTCGGCGCACAGGCGCGGCGCGCGCGCCGTATGGCCGGCCGCGTAGTCGCGCTCCTCGTGCCCCCAGTCCATCACGACCAGGTACGGCGCCGCGTAGCGCTGGCCGTGCTGCGTCGGCAGCTTCGGCAGTCGCGTGATCAGCGCGCAGATCTCGCGCGTCTGGCGCAGCAGGTTCGGCAGGTTCTCCGGCGACACCAGATCGTCGAAGATCGTGCCGGCGGTGATGCTCAGGCGCTGCCGTTCGAGCTCCGCGCTCACCACGTCGAGTTCGAGCGGGATATAGCCGTAGGGCCCGAGCTCGATGCCCGAGTAGCCGGCCTGCGCGGCCTCGGCGAGCACGTGCCGCCACGACGGCAGGTGCGGGTTGTTCACGTCGTCGACGCCCCAGCAGCAGGGCGCGCAGCCAATCTTCATCGTCATGTCGGTCAGTCCGGCAGAAAAGGGGTTCGGTGCCGCGTGCGGGGTGGCGCGGCTGTGGCTCAGCCGCGATAGAACGCCGGGCGTTCGGCCATCGCGATCGGCTCGACCGCCCCGCTCTTCTGTGCGCGCACGCACGCGTCGGCCGCGACCGCCGCCGCGTAGCCGTCCCACGCGGACGGGCCGGTCAGCGCACCTTGCCGCACGCCGTCGACGAATGCCTGCAGCTCGACGTCGTACGACGCGATGAAACGCTCCTTCCAGTCGGTCATGATCTCGACCGATTGCCGCGCCGTGTGCTTGAGCCCGACGGCCGGCGGATCGGGCAGCTTCGCGATGCCGTTCTCGCCGACGACCTCGCACTGGATGTCGTAGCCGTACTGGCAGTTGACGAAGATCTCGACGTCGATGCGCACGCCGCTCACGGTTTCGAGCAGCACGATCTGCGGATCGGCGAGATGCGCGCTCGCGTGGCGCGTCTTCTTCGGGTAGACGACCTGCGCGCTCGCATAGTCCTCGCCGAGCAGCCAGCGCAGCACGTCGAGCTCGTGGATCAGCGTATCGGTGATCGCCATGTCGGTCGTGTAGCGCTCGCCGACCGACTGGTTGCGGTGCGCGCAATGCAGCATCAGCGGCGCGCCGATTTCGCCGCTGTCGATCACGCGCTTGAGCGCGCGATAGCCTTCGTCGTACGGCCGCATGAAGCCGACCTGCACGAGCCGGCGGCCGTGCGCGACCTCGGCCTCGACGATCCGCATGCAGCCTTGCGCCGTCACCGCGAGCGGCTTCTCGCAGAACACCGGCTTGCCGTGCGCGATCGCGTCGAGCACGAACGCTTCGTGCGTCGGCCCCCACGACGTGACGAGCACGGCCTGCACGTCGGCGGCCGCGATCACTTCGTGGCCATCGCCGTAGATTTCCGCGTCGAGCCCGTACTTCGTCACCGCATCGCGCGCCTGCTGTGGATCGATGTCGTTGACGGCCACCACGCGCGCGCCGGACAGCGTGCGCGTCAGCCTGCGGATATGGTCCTGGCCGATCGCGCCGCAGCCGATCACGCCGATTTGCAAGGTCATCCGGATATCTCCAGTCTGTCGTTCATCAATGGCGCGGCCGGTGCCGCGCCGGTCAGTCGTGAGTCAGCGCGCCGCCGCGCGATCGAAATGGCGATCGACGTAGCGCTCGATCGTGTCGCGCATGTAGCGTGACGACGCTTCCGCGCGGTCCTCCCACGCGAACACGCACGACGACATCACGCCGTCGAAGCCGGCGTCGCCGAGCGCGCGGAAAAACGTGTCCCAGTCGATCTCGCCCTGCCCGATGTCGAGATGCTGGTGCACGCGAATCTGGTTCGAGCCGGGCGGGTTCACGATGTAGCGCAGCTGGCTGCTCTTGCGGTGGTCGAAGGTGTCGGCCACGCGCACGTGCGCGAGGATCGGCGCGGCCTGCGCGATCATCGCGGCCATGTCGTCGCCGTAGTAGAACGTGTGCGGCGCGATGTACGACAGCTTCAGCGACGGCGAGCCGAGGTTCGTGACGATGTCGATCGCCGGCTGCAGCTGCTCGATCCAGTCCTCCGGATGCGGCTCGACCGACAGCACGATGCGTTCGCGCTCGAGGATCGGCAGCAGCTCGTCCATCGAACGGAACCAGGCGGCTTCGCACAGCTCCTTCGGATTCGCGCCCGGCCGCTCGCCGACCGAGCGCTCCGGCGACGCGCCGCGCCCGAACTCGGACACCATCAGCGCGCATTCCATCTCGGCGGCCACCTCGATCGCCTTCTTCCAGCAGCGCACCGCCCATTGCCGCTCGTCCTCGAACGGGCTGGCCCAGCGGTACATCGGCTGCAGCGACGCGAGCCCCACGCCGCTTGCGCGCAACGCGTGCCGGAACGCGGTCATGCGTGCGCGCGTCGCGCGCGGCATCACCCACCAGTCGAGAAAATCGCTACGCGGCGACAACTCGATCTGGTCGTAGCCGAGCTCGGCGACCGCGTGCGGCAACCGGTCGAGCGGCAGGTGGCGAATCATGTAGGGATCCAGAGCGATCTTCATCTTCTTTCCTAGCGACGTGGGCATCGGTCTCGGCCGCTCAGCGGCGCGACTTCTTGTTGCGGTACTGATCGGCGATCACGGCCGCGACGATGATCGCGCCCTTGACCATCTCCTGGTAGTACGCGTCGATCCGGATGAACGTGAAGCCCGACGTCATCACGCCGAGAATCAGTACGCCGATCACGGTGCCCGTCACGCGCCCGAGGCCGCCCGACAGCGACGTACCGCCGATCACGACGGCCGCGATCGCGTCGAGCTCGTACATCACGCCCATACCCGACTGGCCGGAGATCGCACGCGCGGCGGTCACGGTGCCGGCGATCCCGCTCAACAGGCCCGCGATCGCATAGACGAACACCAGGTGGCGCGTCACGTTGATGCCCGACACGACGGCCGCGTGGCGGTTCGCGCCGATCGCATACGTGTACTTGCCGAAGCGCGTGTAGCGCAGCACGACGTGAAAGATCGCGGCCACCACGAGAAAGATGATCACCGGGTTCGCGCCCGCGCCGATCGCGGCGAACGGGTCGGTCAGCATCGACACCGGCATCCCGTTGGTGAACCACTTCGCGAAGCCACGCGCGGCGACCATCGTGCCAAGCGTCGCGATGAACGGCGGGATGCCCGTCAGCGCGATCAGCGAGCCGTTCAGCAGGCCGACCAGCAGCCCGACGCACACGCCGGCCAGCACCGGCCAGATGACCGGCAGGTCGGTCAGGTGCGGGAACACCGCGCGCGGAAAATCGGACACCTGCGCGAGGCTGGCCGACACGACCGCCGCCGCGGCGACGACCGAGCCCGACGACAGGTCGATCCCGCTGGTGATGATCACGAGGTTCACGCCAACCGCGATGATGCCGATCACGGCCATCTGCAGCACGATGATCTCGAGCCGCTCCGCGTTGAACAGGAAGCTCTGGCCGACGACGAGCCAGCCGATCACCTCGAAGAACAGGCTGATGCCCACCAGCACCAGGAAGATGCTCAATTCGGGCGGCCACTTCGCGTGCCGCGTCTTGATCGTCAGGGACTGCGCGTCCGCGACCGGGTTCAGGTTGCCCATTGCTTTGTCTCCAATCTTGTTTCGGCTCAGCGCGAGGCCAGGTCCATGATGCGGACCTGGTCGGCGTCCTTGCGTTCGACGATGCCGGTCATCCGGCCTTCGTGCATCACCATCACGCGGTCGCTCATGCCGAGCACCTCCGGCATCTCCGACGAGATCATCAGGACCGCGACGCCCTTGCCGGCGAGCGCGCTGACGAGGCGGTGGATCTCGGCCTTCGCGCCGACGTCGATGCCGCGCGTCGGTTCGTCGAGGATCAGGATGCGCGGCTGCGTGAGCAGCCAGCGGCCGATCAGCACCTTCTGCTGGTTGCCGCCCGACAGGTTCTGGATTTCCTCGTGCAGCCCGGGTGTCTTCACGCGCAGCATCCGGCTCATTGCCTCGCAGTCGCGTTTCAGCTGCGCCTGCCGCACGAAATTGAACTTCACGTAGCGATTGCTGAGCACGGCCGCTTCCATGTTCGCGAGCAGGTCGAGATTCAGGAAGCAGCCGGTGTCCTTGCGGTCCTCGGTGAGAAACGCCATCCCGTGCTTCATCGCCTGCGCGGGCGTGGCGATGCGCACCGGCTTGCCGTCGATGCGGATCTCGCCGGCGGTCGCCGGCACGACGCCGAACAGCGCCTCCGCGACGTTCGAGCGCCCCGAGCCGACAAGGCCCGCGACGCCGAGGATCTCGCCCGCGCGCAGTTCGAAGCTGACGTCGCGGAACACGCCGTCGACGCCGAGGTTCTTCACGGCCAGCACGACCTCGCCGATCGGCACGTCCTCCTTCGGGAACATCTGCGTGATCTCGCGGCCGACCATCATCCGGATGATGTCGTCGCGCGTGACGTCGGTCGACGCGTGCGTGCCGATGTACTTGCCGTCGCGGAACACCGAGAACTCGTCGGCGATCTCGAACAGCTCGTTCATCTTGTGCGTGATGTAGACGATGCCCTTGCCCTGCTCGCGCAGCTGGCGAATGATCCGGAACAGGTGCGAGACCTCCTTGTCAGTCAGCGCGGAGGTCGGCTCGTCCATGATCAGCACGTCGGAGTCGAACGACACGGCCTTCGCGATCTCGACCATCTGGCGGCTCGCCACCGTCAGCGTGCGCACGTCGGCTTCCGGGTCGATGTCGATCGACAGCCGCTCGAACAGCGCGGCGGTGCGGCGGCGCAGCGCGGCGTGATCGATCAGGCCGAAGCGATTCTTCGGTTCGCGGCGGATCCAGATGTTCTCCGCGACCGTCATGTACGGCATCAGGTTGAGTTCCTGGTGAATCATCGCGATCCCGCGATCGAGCGCGTCGAGCGGGCCGCTCAGCACGACGGGCTCGCCGTTGATCAGGATCTCGCCCTGATCGGGCGTGTAGACGCCGGCGATGATCTTCATCAGCGTCGACTTGCCGGCGCCGTTCTCGCCCATCAGCGCATGCACGGTGCCGCGGCGCACGCGGAACTGCACGCCGTCGAGCGCGACGACGCCGGGAAACGACTTGCCGACGCCGCGCACCTCGAGCAGGCAATCGGCGACGGGCGCACCGGACGAACCCGGCGCGGCGAACGACGCGGCCGGCGCGCTTTCGTTGGCCATCGAGCGCGCCATCCTGGCTGTAAACATGGACGTTCCTCGAAAGTCACACGCGAACCCGGACGCGCCGGGCCCGCGCAGTTCAGCGGAAAAACCGGTCAGTGCTTCGCGTACTGGTTCATGTTCTCCGGCGTGACGAGCTCGAACGGCACGTTCACGTAGCGGTCGACCGGCTGCTTCTTCGCCAGCTTCAGCGCAGTCGCGACGGCCTGCGCGCCCTGCCCGGCCGCGTTCTGGTACACGGACACCTTCAGCTCGCCGCTCTTCATCGCCGCGAGCCCGTCCGGCGTCGCGTCGATGCCCGCGACGACCGTCTTCGGCGTCAGCTTGCGCGCGGCCTTCAGCGCGTTGATCGCGCCGATCGCCATTTCGTCGTTGTTCGACACGATCGCGTCGAACTTCGTCCCGGAGCTCAGCCAGTTCATCGTGATGTCCTGGCCCTGCGTGCGGCTCCACTTGCCTTCGCGCTTGTCGACGATCTTCATGCCGGAACAGTCCTTGGTCGCGATCACGTCCTCGATGTCCTTGGTGCGCGCCCGTGCCGACTCGTTGGACAACTCGCCCATCAGCACGAGGATGTCGCCCTTGCCGCCGAGCAGCTTGCACACCTGGCGCGCCTGCAGCGTGCCCGACTGCTTCTCGTCGGACGCGACCACCGCGACGCCGGCCGGCAGCTTGTCGAAGTCGACCGGCTTGCGGTTCACGTAGACGAGCGGAATCTTCGCGGCGCTCACCATCTTCGTGATCTTCGGCGTCGCGTCGGTGTCGACCGCATTCACGATGATCGCGTCGACCTTCTGCGCGATCATGTTCTGGACCTGGCTCAATTGCTTGCCGACGTCGTTGCCGCCATCCTCGATCTGCACGGTCGCGCCGTCCTTCTTCGCCGCGTCGCCGATGCTGTTGCGCAGGATCGTCAGGAACGTGTCGTCGAACGATGCCATCGTCACGCCGATCTTCTCGGCGTGCGCGAGCGGCATGGTCAGGATCGCGGCGGCCGCGGCGGCCATCAGCTGGGTCTTCATGATCACTCTGTCTCCTCATCTCCGGGGGCGGAAAGCGGCGCGTTGCGCGCCGTCGGCATCGAGTCCGATACGGACCGAAGCATCCGGATGAAACTGTAGATCACTTCCTCGAAAATTTGGAAATTTATTTCTACGTGATTTCACCTAGGGAACTGGATTTCCAAAAAGTCTAGACTCCGTTCCGTAGCCCGATTCCTTGCGGCAGGCGTTCTCGTGCCGTGCGGCATACGTGACCAGCGCCGTCGCGGGATCGGTCCCCTCAATCCGCCGGCAAGGTCGAACGCCGGCCGCGAGCGTGATACGTGATATGAGCCCGTTGAACTTTCCGACTGACCGCCCCATCGATCTCGCCTGCCTCGGCCGCGTCGCCGTGGATCTTTACGCGCAGCAGTACGGCAGCCGCCTGGAGGACGCGCGCAGCTTCCAGATGTATCTCGGCGGCTCGTCGGGCAACGTCGCGTTCGGCGTCGCCCGGCTCGGGCTGAAAACCGCGATGATCTCGCGCGTCGGCGACGAGCAGATGGGACGCTTCGTGCGCGAGACGCTCGAGCGCGAAGGTTGCGATACGAGCCAGCTGCAGACCGATCCGGAACGCCTGACCGCGCTCGTGCTGCTCGGGCTGAAGGACCGCGACACGTTCCCGCTGCTGTTCGTGCGCGAGAACTGCGCGGACATGGCCGTGCGCGCCGACGAGATCCGCGAGGACTTCATCGCCGGCTGCCGCGCGCTCGCGATCACCGGCACCCATCTTTCGACGCCGGCCACCCGCGAAGCGTCGCTCACCGCGCTCGGCTACGCGCGCCGCCACGGCGTCGTGCGTGTCCTCGACATCGATTACCGGCCGGTGCTGTGGGGGCTGACCGCGCGCGGCGCGGGCGAGAACCGCTACGTGCCGGATGCGCAGGTCACGCGGCAACTGCAGCAGGTGCTCGGCGAGTTCGACCTGCTGGTCGGCACCGAGGAGGAATTCCTGATCGCGGGCGGCGTGCCGCACGACCTGATCGCGTCGCTCGAGGCCGTGCGCCGCGCGAGCGGCGCGGTGCTGGTGGTCAAGCGCGGCGCGCTCGGCTGCTGCGTGATCGAGGGCGACATCCCCGCGCGCATCGACGACGCACCGACTTTCCACGGCGAACGCGTCGAAGTCCTGAACGTGCTCGGCGCGGGCGACGCGTTCCTGTCGGGCCTGCTGTCGGGCCTGCTGCGCGGGCGCGACTGGGCGGAAGCGACGCGCATCGCGAATGCGTGCGGCGCGATCGTCGTGTCGCGCCACGCGTGCTCGGCCGCGATGCCGACGCCGGCCGAGCTCGCTCACTGGTTCGGCGGCAGCCGCAACCCGCAGGTCGACGCCGATCGCACGCTCGCGCACCTGCATCGCGTGACGGTGCCGCGCCGCGAGTGGGACGAACTGTGCGTGATGGCGTTCGACCATCGCAGCCAGTTCTACGAACTCGCGGTGCAGGCCGGCGCGGACGAAGCGCGGATCAAGACGCTCAAGCGCCTGCTCGTGCGCGCGGTCGAACAGGTCGAACGCGATCGTCATCTCGAAGGCCACGTCGGCGTGCTGATCGACGGCGGCGCATACGGCAGCGACGCGCTCGCGCAGGCCACCGGGCGCGGCTGGTGGGTCGGCCGCCCGGTCGAGCTGCCCGGCTCGCGGCCGCTGCGTTTCGACGACACGCGCTCGGTCGGCTCGTCGCTCACGCACTGGCCGACCGAACAGGTCGTGAAGTGCCTCGTCCACTACCACCCCGACGACGACGTCGACCTGCGCGTCGAGCAGGAGCAGCGCGTGCTGGAATTGTGGGAAGCCACGCGCGCAAGCGGCAACGAGCTGCTGCTTGAAATGATTCCGCCGCGCGCGGTCACGCCGGCCGGCACCGAGGACGACGCGGTGCTGCGCACGGTCGCGCGCTTCTACAACCTCGGCGTGATGCCTGAGTGGTGGAAGCTCCCGCCGCTGAGCGCCGACGGCTGGGCGCGGCTCGAGACGCTCGTGGCCGAGCGCGACCACCACTGCCGCGGCGCGGTGATCCTCGGGCTGAACCAGCCGCTGCAGTATCTGGTCGACAGCTTCCGCTCGGCGACCAATCCGATCGTCAAGGGCTTCATGGTCGGGCGCACGCTGTGGGCCGATGCGTCGCTGCGCTGGCTCGCCGGCCAGAGCGACGACCAGGCGCTGATCGACGAAGTGGCCGGCAATTTCACGCAGCTGGTCGACGCGTGGCTCGGCCGCCGTGCCGCCGCGCGCGCCGCCGCCGCGGCCTGATGCCGGCGCCTGTGACGACCACCCGACTCTTCCTTATCGACAGACGATGACCACCACCGTGAGACTGACCGTCAGCCAGGCGCTCGTGCGCTACCTGGCCGCCCTGCGCGCCGAAGTCGTCCAGCCGGACGGCCGCACCGAGATCCTGCCGTACTGCGGCGGCGTGTTCGCGATCTTCGGCCACGGCAACGTCGCCGGGCTCGGCGAGGCGCTCCACGCCGAACGGGAACGACTGCCGACGTTGCGCGCGCATAACGAGCAAGGCATGGCGAATGCGGCCGTCGCGTTCGCGAAGGCGAATTTCCGCCAGCGGATGATGGCCGCGACGTCGAGCATCGGCCCCGGCGCGACCAACATGCTGACCTCCGCCGCGCTCGCGCACGTCGGCCGGCTGCCGCTGTTGCTGCTGCCCGGCGACGTGTTCGTGTCGCGGCTGCCCGACCCGGTGCTGCAGCAGGTCGAGGATTTCGAACAGGGCGACGTCAGCGCGAACGACTGCTTCCGGCCGGTGACGCGCTACTTCGACCGGATCACGTCGCCCGAGCAGCTGCTCGTCTCGCTGCCGCGCGCGATCCAGGTGATGACCGATCCCGCGCAGTGCGGCCCCGTGTGTCTCGCGCTGCCGCAGGATGTGCAGACCTTCGCGTACGACTGGCCCGAGGACTTCTTCGCGCCGCCGGTGATCCGGATGCGCCGGCCGCCGGCCGACACGCTCGAACTCGCGGATGCGCTCGACGTGCTGAAGGCCGCGAAGAAACCGCTGATCGTCGCCGGCGGCGGCGTGCTGTACAGCCAGGCGTGGGACGCGCTGCGCACGTTCGCGGACACGCACGGCGTGCCGGTCGCCGAATCGCAGGCCGGCAAGGGCAGCCTCGCGTGGGACCACCCGCTGAACCTTGGGTCGATCGGCGTGACGGGCTCGCCCGCCGCGAACCGCGCGGCCGCGCAGGCCGACGTGGTGTTCGCGGTCGGCACGCGCCTGCAGGACTTCACGACCGGCTCGCACGCGCTGTTCGGCCATGCCACGCTGCTGAGCCTGAACGTGCAGCCGTTCGACGCGGGCAAGAAGCGCGGCCGGCAATTGATCGCCGATGCGCGCACCGGCCTCGGCCAGTTGTCCGCCGCGCTCGCGGGCTGGCGCGCGGATGCAGCATGGACCGCCGCGAACCGCGACCAGGCCGCCGCGTGGAACGCGCGCGTGACCGAGCTGACCACCCGCGTGCCGAACGACACGCTGCCGTACGACGCGGAAGTGATCGGCGCGGTGCGCGACTCCGCGGCCGACGCGGGGCGCGACAGCGCGCGCGACGATCTCGTCGTGTGCGCGGCCGGCACGCTGCCGGCCGAGCTGCACAAGCTGTGGCGCAGCGGCGTGCCGGGCAACTACCACATGGACTATGCGTACTCGTGCATGGGCTACGAGATCGCGGGCGGCCTCGGTGCGAAGCTCGCGCGGCCCGAGCGCGAAGTGATCGTGATCGTCGGCGACGGCTCGTACATGATGCTCAACGCGGAACTCGCGACCTCCGTGATGCTCGGCCGCAAGATCATCGTCGTGATCCTCGACAACCGCGGCTACGGCTGCATCGAGCGGCTGCAACTGAATTGCGGCGGCGCGAGCTTCAACAACATGCTCGACGACTGCGTGCCGGAAGGCGGCGAGCGCTCGACGATCGACTTCGCGATGCACGCGCGCGCGATGGGCGCCGAAGCCGTGCACGTGCGCGACGTCGGCGAACTGCGCAGCGAGATGAAGCGTGCGCGTGCGGCCACGACGAGCCAGGTGCTCGTGATCGACACGACGCACGAGCGCACGACCGCGGACGGCGGCGCGTGGTGGGAAGTCGCGGTGCCGCAGGTGTCCGCGCGCGCCGGCGTCGAACGCGCGCACCAGACGTATCTCGACGAGAAAACCCGGCAGCGGCGCTGAACCGTTTTTCCTTTCCATGGGCCGCCCGCGAAAACAACAACCGAACCAAGGAAGCACGTCATGAGCTGGAACGTTCGCATCGGTATCAATCCCCTGTCGTGGATGAACGACGACCTGCCGTCGCTCGGCGGCGAGACGCCGCTCGAGACGGCGCTGAAGGAAGGCGCCGAGATCGGCTATGCGGGCTTCGAGCTCGGCAACAAGTTTCCGAAGACGGGCCCCGAGCTGAAGGCGAAGCTCGCCGAGTTCGGGCTCGTGTGCGTGTCGGGCTGGTATTCGGGCTTCCTCGCGGAAGTCGAGCCGGGCATGAGCGATGCCGACGCGGTCGCCGCCGAGATCGAGCGCTGCCGCGCGCACCTGACGAAGCTGCAGGTGAACGACGTGAAGGTCGTGGTGTACGGCGAATGCGCGGGGACGATCCAGGGCAGCATCGACACGCCGGTCGCGAAGCGCCCGCGCTTCGTCGACGATGAAACCTGGCGGCGCTACGCGGCGCGCCTCGACGCATTCGGCGCGCACCTGCTCGATACCTACGGGATCAAGCTCGCCTACCATCACCACATGGGCGCCTACGTCGAATCGCCGGACGACGTCGACCGCCTGATGGCGCTGACCGATCCCGCGAAGGTGTTCCTGCTGTTCGACACGGGTCACGCGTATTTCGGCGGCGCGGCCGATCCGGTCGCACTGCTGAAGAAGCACGTGTCGCGCGTCGTGCACGTGCACTGCAAGGACGTGCGGCCGCAGGTCGTCACGCAGGCGCGCAACGGCGGCTGGAGCTTCCTGAACGGCGTGATCAACGGCACCTTCACGGTTCCGGGCGACGGCGCGCTCGACTATGAAGCGACGCTGCGCACGCTGAAGGATGCCGGCTACGAAGGCTGGCTCGTCGTCGAGGCCGAGCAGGATCCGGCCGTCGCACCGAGCTACCAGTATGCGAAGAAGGGCTACGAGTCGCTGCGCGCGATCGTCGACCGATTGAGCGCGTGAGCCCTGTCATCCCCGCTATCACCCCATTGTGGAGCCCCCTTCCATGACGATTTCTCCCCTGCTGGTCAAGGCATCCGCCGGCCGCGAAATCTGCAACGTGACGCCCGAATCGGCCGGCTGGAAACACGTCGGCTTTCGCGCGCTGCGCCTGAAGGCCGGCGACACCGAAACGCTCGACACGGGCACGCGCGAACTGTGCGTCGTCGTGCTCACGGGCACGCTGCGTGCGCAAGTCGACGGCGAAACCTACGATGCGCTCGGCAAGCGCGACAGCGTGTTCGAGGACGTGTCGCCGGACGCGCTGTACGTGCCGGGTGGCAAGACTGTCACGCTGGTCGCGACGCGCGACGCGGAAGTTGCGCTGTGCACCGCGCCTTATGCGAGCGGCGACAAGCGCGTGCAGCGCCTCGACGGCGAACGAATGCGCCGCGCGGTGCGCGGGCAAGGCACCAACACGCGCCACGTGTGCGACATCCTGATGGGCGACAACCCGGCCGCCGACCGGCTCCTGGTCGTCGAAGTGATCACGCCCGCGAGCCATTCGAGCAGCTATCCGCCGCACAAGCACGATCGCGACGCGGCGCCCGACGAAACGTCGCTCGAGGAAACCTATTACCACCGGATCGACCCGCCGCAGGGTTTCGCGTTCCAGCGCGTGTACACGGACGATCGCAGCCTCGACGAAGCGTGCGCGGTCGAGAACCACGACGTCGTGATGGTGCCGCGCGGCTATCACCCGGTGGTCGCGCCGCACGGCTACAACCTGTACTACCTGAACGTGATGGCCGGGCCGAGCCGCGCATGGGCGTTCAGGAACGATCCCGCGCACGAGTGGATGCTCGACGCGGCGCCCAAGCGCTGACACGTTGATGCGCTGAATGATCGACGGCCGGCGCGCGACGCGGCACGCGCGCGCACGAGCCGGACTCGCGACGACACGGAGCTGCCATGGCAATCCCCTTCCCGCGCTTCGCACCCGCGCCCTGCGGCGCCACCGCGTCGGCTCCAATGCTGCCGCATTTCGATGCTGACGTCGCGCGCCGGCTCGGCGACATCGCGGTCAATCTCGCGTCGCGGCGCGGGCTGCCGATCGCGGTCGGCATCGTCGGTGAAGCCGCACCGCTGTTCTACTGCGCGCTCGACGGCAGCCGCGCCGACGACAGCGACGCGATCCGCCGCCGGCAGAACACGGTATTGCGTTTCGGCGTCAGCTCGCTCGAGGTCGGCGCGCGCTTTCGCCGTGCCGGCTGGTCGTTGCAATCGCAGGGATTGTCGGACGCCGACTATGCGCTCGACGGCGGCGGCGTGCCGTTGCGGCTTGCCGGCGGCGGAATCGTCGGCGCGATGACGATCGCGGGGCTCGACGACCAGCACGATCACGCGCTCGTCGTCGAGAGCCTGCGCTGGCATGTCGGCGCGAACGCGCTCGCGATGATCGCGTAGCGGCGCGCGCCGACCTGGCGGGTCAGTGCAGCCCGCCGCTCGCGACGAGGCGCTCGCCGGTCAGCCAGCGCGCATCGTCCGACGCGAGGAACACGGCGACCGACGCGATGTCGTCCGGCTCGCCGAGGCGGCCGAGCGGCGTCTGGCTGCGCACCTGCGTTTCGAGATCCGAACCGATGATGCCCGCGCTGTGCGTGCCTTCGGTCACGATCATCCCCGGGTTGATCGCGTTCACGCGAATCTTGCGCGGGCCGAGCTCGAGCGCGAGCACGCCGGTGATCGCGTCGACAGCGCCCTTGGTGCCGCTGTACACGGCGCTCGCGGGCGGCGTGATGCTCGTCACGACCGAGCTGATGTTGATGATGCTCGCGCCTTCGCCGAGATGCTTGACGGCGGCCTGCGTCGTCAGCAGCACGCCGAACACGTTCGTATCGAACTGCCGGCGATAGTGCTCTTCGGTGATCGCCTCGATCGGCGCGAATTCGTAGACGCCGGAATTGTTGACCAGCACGTCGAGACGGCCATAGTTCTCGATCGCGGCATCGACGATGCGCTGTGCGTCCGCTGCCTTCGACACGTCGCCGCCCACCGCGACCGCGCGGCCGCCCGCTTCGACGATCGCGCTCACGACGGCGTCGGCACCGGCCTTGCTGCTCGCGTAGTTGACGACGACCGACGCGCCTTCGGCGGCCAGCGCCTTCGCGATTGCGGCGCCGATGCCCTTGGACCCGCCCGTGACGATCGCAACCTTGTCTGTCAGCTTGCTCATGATTTCATTCCTCAGTCGGAAGACTTTCAATGGATGGGAGCCGATTGCCGCGTGCGCGGCGCGCCGGCCTTGCTGGCAATATTCGCGGTTCGCGCGACGGCGATAAAGCGGCTCGACACGAATTGACTGGCGGGGTTTGCCGAACAATCGGCGGGCTTCGCTCAGCCGGCACTCAGCCACGCACTGACGACGTCGCCGCCGAGCCCGTCGAGCGCGCCGTCGTAGACGATCCGTCCCCGCCCCATCACCGCGACGCGCTGCGCGAGCCGCGGCGCGAGCTGCAGTCGCTGCTCGATCAGCAGGATCGCGACGCCGTCGGCCTGCAACGCGGCGAGGCACGCACCGACCTCGTCGACCGCGAGCGGCGCGAGCCCTTCGGCCGGCTCGTCGACGATCAGCACGCGCGGGCGGCCGGCAAGCGCACGCACCAGCGCGAGCACCTGCCGGTCGCCGCCCGACAGCCA
>NZ_VWWG01000124.1:0-20192 GCF_011753085.1 Burkholderia sp. Tr-862 | reverse complement strand
CACGCGGCCGGCGCCCGCGGTGCGCGCCGTCATGCGCGAGCGCCGGGCGTGGCCGGCTCGCGGTAAATCGCGGTCGATTCGCGCAGCACGAGGCGTGGCGACACGACGCGCCGACGGCTCGGCGCGGCCGTCGAGCCGCCGCCGATCCGCTCGATCAGCGTCTGCGCAGCCATTTCGCCGAGCGCGCGCACCGACTGGCCGACCGTCGACAGCGCCGGGTACGTGTAGCGGGAGAATTCGATGTCGTCGAAGCCGATGATCGAGCAGTCGTCCGGCACGCGCAGCCCGCGCTCGGCCGCCGCGCGCAGCGCACCGACGCCCATCAGGTCGTTGCCCGCGAAAATCGCGCTCGGATGCACCGACTCGAACAGCCGCGACGCCGCGTGATAGCCGCCGAGGCACGAGAAATCGCTTTCCGCGATCGCGCCCGGCACGATGTCGATCCCGCGCTCGGCCATCGCGCGGATGAAGCCGTGCACGCGCATCGCGCTGACGGCCGTGTCGGTCGGCCCGGTGATGCAGCCGATCTTCGCGTGCCCGAGTTCGAGCAGGTGACGCGTCGCCAGGTACGCGCCGCGTTCGTGATCGATCTGCACGAGGTCGGCCGCGAGCCCCTCGATATTGCGGTCGACGACGACGAGCGGCGCATGCGCGTGCGCGAGCGTCTGCGCGAGCACCGCGTCCTCGCCGGCCGATGCGACGATCAGCCCGTCGATGCGCTTTTCCTGCAGCACGCGCAGGTAGTTGCGCTGCTTCACGGGATCGTCGTCCGAGTTGCAGAAGAACACGCAATAGCCGTTGGCCGCGCACTGATCCTCGATGCCGCGCGCAAGCTCCGCGAAGTACGGATTCGTACTGTTCGGCACGACGAGTCCGATGGTCGCCGTCGAACGCGCCTTGAGCGAGCGCGCCACGGCCGACGGCACGTAATTCAGCTCACGGATTGCGCCCTCGACCTTCGCACGCACGTCCGCGGACACCGGCCGCGAATTGTTCACCACGTGCGAGACGGTCGTAAACGACACGCCCGCCATGGCCGCCACATCCTTGATCGTCGCCATTTCCCGTTTCTCTCTGGTCTGCTTTCTGTGTAGTTCTTACCGGGCGCGCGCGCGCCGGCTGCGATACGTATCGAGCACGACCGCCACCACGATCACCGCCCCGGTGATGATCCGTTTGGTCGGCTCGTTCGCGCCGATCTGCGCCAGGCCCGCGGCCAGCACGGAGATGATCAACACGCCGAAGAACGTGCTGATCACCGAGCCGCGCCCGCCCATCAGGCTCGTGCCGCCGATGACGACGGCCGCGATCACCTGCAGTTCGAGGCCCGCGCCCGCGTTCGGGTCGGCGGCCTCGAGCCGCGAGATCTGGAACAGCGACGCGAGCCCCGCGAGCGCGCCCATCAATGCGAATACGAGGATTTTATACGGCCGCGGGTTAACCCCGGCGAGCCGCACGGCCTCCTCGTTCGTGCCGATCCCGACGAGATAGCGCCCGAATACGGTACGCGTGAGCACGAACTGTGCCGCGATCATCACCGCGACCGCGATCAGGAACGCCGGCGAGATGCCGAGCGCGATCGGGTTCGACAGGAAATCGAACGCGTCGCCGATGTAGGCCGTGCGCGAATTCGTCAGCTGGTAAGCGACGCCGCGCGCGGCCTCGAGCACGCCGAGCGACACGATGAACGACGGAATCCGCCAGCCGACCGTGATCGCGCCGGTCAGCGAGCCGGTCACGGTCGCGACCGCGATCCCGATCAGCGCGGCCGGCAGCGGCCCCCACTGCCATTTCAGCGCGGCCACGCTGACCATCGACGCGGCCAGCGCGAGCACCGAGCCGACCGACAGGTCGATGCCGGCGATGATCAGCACGAAGGTCATCCCGACCGACATCACGACGAGATCGGGGATCTGGTTCGCGATCGTACTGAACGTATCGTAGGTCAGGAAATGCGAGCTCAGCACCGAAAACAGCGCGATCATCGCGGCGAGCGCACCGGCGAGCCCGAGATAGTTGGACAGGCCGAGCCGCGTGCCGGACAGCGTGCGCGCGCGGCGCCCGGTCACGTCCTGCTGCGCGCCTGCGTCGCTCGGGGATACGGGAGGCTGGGTCATTGCTGTCGTCCTGTCGTCGAAGTGCCGGAAGCCGCGCTCGGCGCCGCTTGCGCATCCGGGTGGCGCGTGCCTTCCGGCAGCGCTTCGCGGCCGAAGCCGGCGAATGCCGCGGCCAGCAGCGCATCCTGGGTCCAGTTGCCGCGTTCGAACACGGCGGTCATGCGGCCGGCCGACATCACGCCGATCCGGTCGCAGATCAGCATCAGCTCGCGCAGGTCGCTCGAGACGACCACCAGCGCGCGGCCCTCGCGCGCAAGCGCGCCCATCAGCGTGTAGATCTCGAATTTGGCGCCGACGTCGATTCCGCGGGTCGGCTCGTCGAACAGCAGCACGCCCATGTCGCGCGCGAGCCAGCGGCCGATCACGACCTTCTGCTGGTTGCCGCCCGACAATTCGCCGACTGCCTGCGCGGCGCCGTGCGTGCGAATCCGCAACGCGTCGATCTGTTGCTCGGCGAGCGCCGTTTCGCGCGCCGTATCGACGATGCCGCCGCGCGCGAGCCGCTCGAGCTGGCCGAGCGACACGTTCGACGTGACCGACTGCGACAGCAGCAGCCCTTCGCCCTTGCGGTCCTCGGTGATCAGCGCGATGCCGTGCCGCACCGCATCGACGGGCGATCCGATGCGCGCCGGCTTCAGCGGATCGCCGACCGCGATCATCCCGGCGTCCGGTGTATCCGCGCCGTAGATCAGCCGCAGCAACTCGGTACGCCCCGCGCCGATCAGCCCCGAGATGCCGAAGATTTCGCCCGAACGCACTTCGAGCGACACGTCCTGCACGGCCGTGCCGCGCGTCATGCCCGACACGGCGAGTCGCGGCGCGCCGATCCGGCGCGGGCCGAGATCGATGTGCTCGCCGATCTCGCGTCCGACCATCAGCGTGACGAGCCCGTCGGACGTCGTCGCGGCCATGTCGCCGACGTGCACGAGCCGGCCGTCGCGCAGCACCGCGACGCGCTCGGCGACGCGCGCGAGCTCCTCGAGCCGGTGCGAGATGTAGACGATCGCCACGCCGTGCGCCTTCAACCGGTCGATCTGCTCGAACAGCAGCTCGACCTCGCGCGCGGTCAGCATCGCGGTCGGCTCATCGAGGATCAGCACGCGGCAGTCGCCGATCAGGTTGCGCGCGATCTCGACCATCTGCTGGTGGCCGATGCCGAGCGCACCGACCGGCGTGTCGGGGTCGACCGCGTCGAGCCCGACACGCGCCATCGCCGCCTGCGCGTCGTCATGCAGCCGCGCGCGGTCGATGATGCCGAAGCGTCGCGGCAGACGGTTCAGAAACAGGTTTTCGGCGATCGTGAGCGTCGGCAGCAGGTTCAGTTCCTGCATCACCATGCGCACGCCGAGTGCCTCGGCCTGCGTGCGGCTCGCCGGCGCATAGGCCTGGCCGCCGAGCTGCATCGTGCCGGTCGTCGGGTCGACGAGCCCGCCGATGATCTTCGACAGCGTGCTCTTTCCTGCGCCGTTCTCGCCCGTCAGCGCGAGCGCTTCACCCGGCGCAAGCGTCAGCGTGACGTCGGCGAGCACCGGTTCGGCGTAGGTCTTGCCCACGCCGGAGACGGACAGCACGGGAACGGCTGAACGGGAGGGTTGGAAGGTCGGTTCCATCGCGATCCTGATTGCGGCCGCGCGCACGCGACGCGCGGGTATGACGCTCACAAGTGCATGTGCATGCAGTGGCCGTGATCGCGCTCACTCCGTATAACGGCCGCCAGCCCGGATTCTTGAGCGTTGCGGCCGCGACGGGGCAGCGTTACTTCGTCACGAGATCCACCGGCGTCTCGACCACACCGGTCATGTCGGCCTGCTTGCGATGCTCGGCAATCGCCTTGAGCGCCGTGTCGATGCCGAACACGGCCTGCTTCGCCGCGTACTGGTCGGCGGTCGCGAGCACGCGGCCGTCCTTCAGCATCGGCTTGATCGCGTTGATGTTGTCGTAGCCGACCACAAACACCTTGCCCTGCTTGCCCGCGGCCCGCACGGCCGACACCGCGCCGATCGCCATGTTGTCGTTGCCGCACAGCAGCGCCCGCAGGTTCGGGTATTCGTTGAGCATCGCGGACGCGACCGCATTGCCCTTGTCGATCTCCCATTCGCCCGACTGCACCGACACGACCTTCATCCCGCCGGCCTTCATCGCATCCTGGAAGCCGGCCGTGCGCTGCTGCGCGTTGGTCGTCGTCGACACGCCTTCAAGGATGCCGACCTGGTCGCCCGCCTTCAGCCGCTTCGCGAGGTAGTCGCCGATCTTGCGCGCGCCCTTGCGGTTGTCCGGGCCGACGAACGGCACGTTCAGGTTCTTCGACTTCAGCACGTCCGGATCGAGCCGGTTGTCGATGTTCACGACGATGATGCCCGCGTCGACCGCCTTCTTCACGACCGGCACGAGCGCCTTCGAATCAGCCGGCGCGAGCACGATCGCATCGACCTTCGACACGATCATCTGCTCGACGATGCGGATCTGGTTCGCGGTGTCGGTCTCGTCCTTGATGCCGTTCGTGACCAGGTCGAACTGCCCGGCGTTGTGCTTCTGGTATTCCTTCGCGCCGGTTTCCATCGTCAGGAAGAACTCGTTGGCGAGCGACTTCATCACGAGTGCGACCTTCGGCTTGCCCGCTGCTTGAGCATGGACGGCCGGTGCGGCGGCGACCGCGACGGCGGCAAGCGCGGCGGTCAGGAAGCGACGGCGAAAGAGGACATTCATACACATCTCCTGGCGACTGGCCCGCTGGGCCGGATTGTTGTCTGGTTGTTGTTTTAATGCGAGCAAACGTTTGCGCCACACTACCCGGGCACTGGCCATCGATGCTGCTTGTCGGTACCAAGGAATGGAAGCGGGGCAGACGGCCGACTGCCTGGCGCGCGCTGTCGTCGGCGCGCCACCGCCGGCGGGACGCCGGCGGAGTGAAAGCTATGCTGTACCGTTTCGGTTCGACGCGCAACCCGTCTGATCAATATTTAAGGGTTTATTCGGAGCACGCGATTACGTGTGCCGATTGCGGCGCGTTACAGCCGGGGCCGCGGCGCCGCTTCGTCGCGCTCGCGAAGGAAACCGTTTCGGGTTCAATGATCGGCCTTCGTCGAATCCGGCTTGTACATCGAATTCGCTTTGCGTTTTCCACGTGTGCGCTGTTTCCGATTTCATTCAGCGCGATGCGATGAGTTGCGCTCGCCGCTGCAGGCCCGAGCCGCTCGCGGCAACGGCCGCGCAGCAGCGCCGACGCGGTTTGCCGACCCGCGTTCCGGCGGATTAAATCATATCTTTGTGAAAGTGGCCTGTTCGAGAGGGTCGAAGCGAGGCATCCGAATGTGCCGTCTTGTTGTTCTGTTTAATCGGTGCTGTTAATCGGCGCATACGTGACGGTCGCCGCGCGCGGCAAGGCGGATTGTCAGCGACGACGTCGATCGAAGGTTCGACGCGTCGGCACACGATGACATGACGAAGCCATCGCGCAGCACGTCCGGCGGGCGCTTGCCGCGCCCCCGGACATCGCCCCGCCGTCAGACCGCTTCGCGCAGCTGCGCGGCGATTTCCGCTTCGTTCAGCTGCGGCGCGAACATCTCGATCAGCCGGTACGCATACGCGCGCAGGAACGCGCCCTTGCGCAGCCCGACACGCGTCGTGCTCGCCTCGAACAGGTGCTGCGTGTCGAGCGCGACGAGCCCGGTGTCGCGCTGCGGATCGAAGGCCATCGCCGCGACGACGCCGATCCCCATCCCGAGCTCGACGTAGGTCTTGATCACGTCCGCGTCGATCGCGGTCAGCACCACGTCGGGCACCGCGCCGGCCTGCGTGAATGCCTGGTCGATGTGCGAGCGGCCCGTGAAGTCCTGGTCATACGTGATGATCGGGTACTCGGCGATTTCGTCGAGCGTCAGGTTCTCGCGGCCGACGAGCGGATGCCCCTTCGGCACGACGACCGTGTGGTGCCACGAATAGCACGGGAACGTCACGATGTCCGGATAGCGGTCGAGCGCCTCGGTCGAGATGCCGAGATCGGCTTCGCCGTTCAGGATCATCTGCGCGATCTGCTGCGGGCTGCCCTGGCGCAGCGCGAGATGCACCTTCGGGAACACGTCGGTGAACTGCCGGATCACCTTCGGCAGTGCGTAGCGCGCCTGCGTGTGCGTCGTCGCGACGACGAGGTGGCCGCTGTCCTGGTCCGCGAACTGGCGCGCGACGCGGCGCAGATTCTCGGCGTCGAGCAGCATCCGCTCGATCAGCTGGTGCACGGCCTTGCCGGGCTCCGTGAGCCCCGTGAGCCGCTTGCCGCGCCGGATGAAGATGTCGACGCCCAGTTCGTCCTCGAGATCCTTGATCTGCTTCGACACGCCCGACTGCGACGTGTACAGCACGTTCGCGACTTCCGTCAGGTTCATGTTCTGACGCACGGCTTCGCGCACGAAACGCAATTGCTGAAAATTCATGGGTATGCCTCTTAGGCTGTCGTTGTTCGAATGTCACTCCGGAGCGGTATCCGCCCTCTTCTCTTTACCGGGTTCGGACGTCAGTGTGCGGGAAATACCCGGACCGCGCGCGGCACGGCCGTCGCGCCGTCGCCGACCTGCAGCGCGAGCGCCCGCCACGCGTCGCGATCGAGTTCCGCTTCGAGCGCGCCGCCCGTGCGCGCCTCGAGTTCGACCCGCACCGAGCCGCCGAGCGGGATCACGCGGCGCACGTCCACGGCGATGCCGTCGCGATGACCGTCGCCGGCCGGCCACAGCTGCAGGTCGTGCGGCCGCACGTACGCGTTCGCGGGGCCCGCGAAATCGGCATCGACCGCGATCGGCGCCGCCGCGCCCTCGGCGACGAAGCCACGGCCGGCGACCGTGCCCGGCAGGCGGTTCGCCGCGCCGAGGAATTCGTAGACGAACGCGCTTTGCGGATGATCATAGACGTCCTGCGGGCTGCCGACCTGCTCCACGTGCCCGCGATTCAGCACGACGATCCGGTCGGCCACTTCCAGCGCCTCTTCCTGGTCGTGCGTGACGAAGATCGTCGAGATGTGCAGGTCGTCGTGCAGGCGCCGCAGCCAGCCGCGCAGTTCCTTGCGCACCTTCGCGTCGAGCGCGCCGAACGGCTCGTCGAGCAGCAGCACCTTCGGCTCGACCGCGAGCGCGCGGGCGAGCGCGATCCGCTGGCGCTGGCCGCCCGACAGCTCGGACGGATAGCGCTGCGCGAGCCAGTCGAGCTGCACGAGCTTCAGCAGCTCGTGCACCTTGTCGCGGATCACGGCCTCCGACGGCCGCTCGCGGCGCGGCTTCACGCGCAGCCCGAACGCGACGTTCTCGAATACGGTCATGTGGCGAAACAGCGCGTAATGCTGGAACACGAAGCCGACCTGGCGATCGCGCGCGCCGACCGATGCGACGTCGAGCCCCTGCAGCACGACCTGGCCGGCGTCCGCGTGCTCGAGGCCCGCGATCACGCGCAGCAGCGTGGTCTTGCCGCAGCCGGACGGCCCGAGCAGCGCGACGAGCTCGCCCGCGGGAAAGTCGAGCGACACGTTGTCGAGGGCGGTGAAATCGCCGAAGCGCTTCTGAAGGTGACGGACGGTGATACCCATTCTGGTTGCCTCTTTACGATTTCGACGAAATGGCGGCGACGGGGCCGGCATGAGCGGGAACGTCATCGCGTGCGCCGGCCAGTTCGGCGGCGAGATGACGCTCGGCGAGCAGCTTCAGCGCGAGCGTGACGAGCGCGAGCAGCGCCAGCACCGACGCCACGGCGAACGCTGCCGCGAAGTTATATTCGTTGTACAGGATCTCGACGTGCAGCGGCATCGTGTCGGTCACGCCGCGAATGTGGCCGGACACGACCGACACCGCGCCGAACTCGCCCATCGCGCGCGCATTGCACAGGATCACGCCATACAGCAGGCCCCACTTCACGTTCGGCAGCGTCACGCGCCGGAAGATCTGCCAGCCGGACGCGCCGAGCACGCGCGCGGCTTCTTCTTCGTCGGTGCCCTGCGCCTGCATCAGCGGGATCAGCTCGCGCGCGACGAACGGGAACGTGACGAAGATCGTCGCGAGCACGATGCCCGGCACCGCGAAGATGATCTGCACGTCGTGGTCCTGCAGCCATGGCCCGAGCCAGCCCTGCGCGCCGAACAGCAGCACGTAGACGAGGCCCGAGATCACCGGCGACACGGAGAACGGCAGGTCGATCAGCGTGGTGAGCAACGCCTTGCCGCGGAATTCGAACTTCGCGATCGCCCACGACGCGCACACGCCGAACACGAGATTCAGCGGCACCGCGATCACGGCGACCGTCAGCGTCAGCTTGATCGCCGACCATGCGTCCGGATCGGCGAGCGATTCGAGATAGAAGCCGACGCCCTTGCGCAGCGCCTCGAAGAACACCGCGGCGAGCGGCACGACGAGGAAGAACGCGAGGAACGCCAGCGCGATGCCCGTGAGCAGCCAGCGCACGACGCGCGACTCGCTGACGGGGTCGGGCTGTTTCGCGGCGCGCGCGCGCGCGGCGGACGGGTTGTTCAGCACGGCACTGGACTCCTGGTTCATTGCTGGCCTCCTGCGGTGGTCGCGGCAACGGTTGCGGTCGACGGCGCGGGGCCGCTCGCTCCCTTGCTCGTACGACGCTGCAGATACCACTGCAGCGTGTTGATCAGGAGCAGCATCAGGAACGACACGACCAGCATCACGACCGCGAGCGCGGTCGCGCCTGCGTAGTCGTACTGCTCGAGCTTCGTGATGATCAAGAGCGACGTGATCTCGGATTTCATCGGCACGTTGCCGGCGATGAAGATCACCGACCCGTATTCGCCGAGCGCGCGCGCGAACGCCAGCGCGAAGCCGGTGAGCAGCGCCGGCAGCACGGCCGGCAGCACGACGCGGCGGAACGTCAGCCAGCGCGATGCGCCGAGGCACGCGGCGGCCTCCTCCTGCTCGCGCTCGAAATCCTCGAGCACCGGCTGCACGGTGCGCACGACGAACGGCAGCCCGATGAAGGTCAGCGCAACCAGCACGCCGACCGGCGTGAACGCGATCTTGATGCCGAACGGCGCGAGATACTGGCCGACCCAGCCGTTGGTCGCATAGACGGCTGCAAGCGAAATGCCCGCGACCGAGGTCGGCAACGCGAACGGCAGGTCGACGATTGCGTCGACGAGGCGCTTGAACGGGAACCGGTAGCGCACCAGCACCCACGCGACGAGAAAGCCGAACACGGCGTTGATCAATGCGCCGCCCAGGGCGGCGGAAAACGTCAGCCGGTACGACGCGAGTACGCGCGGCGACGTGACGGCGGTGACGAACTGGTCCCACGACAGCGTCGCGGTCTTCAGGAACGTGGCGGCGAGCGGGATCAGCACCACGAGGCTCAAATAGGCCACCGTGATGCCGAGCGTCACGCCGAAGCCGGGCAGCGCGCTCGGCTTGCGAAAGGTGTACGTCGTCATCGGATGCTCTTGCTGGGTCGATGCTGCTCATGGGTCCGACGCAAACGCCGGCGCGGGAAATCGCGCCGGCGGCCGTCGGGGATGCGGCGCGCTGTCGTGGCGCGCCGCTGTCGTTATGGGTTTGCTGCGTGACGTGACTGTTGGCGTTACTGCGGCTTGTAGATCGAGTCGAACACGCCGCCGTCCGCGAAATGCGTCTTCTGCGCATTCGTCCAGCCGCCGAACGTGTCGTCGACCGTGTACAGCTTCAGCTTCGGGAACTGCTTCGTCAGCTCCGCCGGCACGTTCTTCGAACGCGGACGGTAGTAGTTGCGCGCCGCGATCTCCTGGCCCTGCGGGCTATACAGGAAATTCAGGTAGGCCTCCGCCAGCTTGCGCGTACCCTTCTTGTCGACCACCTTGTCGACCACCGCGACGGGCGGCTCGGCCAGGATGCTCACCGACGGCACGACGATCTCGAACTTGTCGGTGCCGAATTCCTTGATCGACAGGAACGCCTCGTTCTCCCACGCGATCAGCACGTCGCCGATCCCGCGCTGCACGAAGCTCGTCGTCGCGCCACGCGCGCCCGAATCGAGCACGCCTGCATTCTTGTAGAGCTTCGTCACGAATTCCTTCGCGCTTTGCTCGTTACCGCCCGGCTTGTGCACGGCATACGACCATGCGGCCAGGTAGTTCCAGCGCGCGCCGCCCGAGGTCTTCGGGTTCGGCGTGACGATCGAGATGCCCGGCTTGGTCAGATCGTCCCAGTCCTTGATCCCCTTCGGATTGCCCTTGCGCACCAGGAACACGATCGTCGACGTGTACGGCGACGCGTTGTCGGGCAGGCGCTTCTGCCAGTCCTTGTTCACCAGCCCCTTGTTCGCGAGCGCGTCGATGTCGTACGCGAGCGCCAGCGTGACGACGTCGGCCTGCAGGCCGTCGAGCACCGAACGCGCCTGCGCGCCCGAGCCGCCGTGCGACTGCTTGAAGTTGACGGTCTCGCCCGTCTTCGCCTTCCACTCCTTGCCGAACGCCTGGTTGAAGTCCTGATACAGCTCGCGCGTCGGGTCGTACGACACGTTCAGGAACGTCGTATCGGCCTGGGCATGCGTCGCGACGCCCAGCGCCGCCGCCGCGCCCAGCGCGAGTGTTGCGATCAGGCGGCCCACTCCGCCCACCAGCCCCGTATTGCGCTTCGCCATCCTTGGTTCTCCAGTGTTGTCGGTATTGCGATGTCGGGCCAGTCTAGCGAACGGGCTACATGATTAAAAATAATCGTTCTTCATTTTTTAATACTCAAAAGTGCTAACGCAGACTGGGCGGACGGTTGCGGCAGACAAACCGGCGTCCGGACGTCGCGAAATCGCGGCGGAACCGGCGCGATCGCGTCGAACCTCAAGTAACACTTGAAATTCGCGAAGTACTGTATAAAAATACAGCTCACTGTCTATCCATACAGTTAAGCCATGACCAAACTCACCGCACGTCAGCAGCAAGTGTTCGACTTGATCCGCCGGGCGATCGAGCGCTCCGGTTTCCCGCCCACGCGCGCCGAGATCGCGGCCGAACTGGGTTTCAGCTCGCCGAACGCGGCCGAGGAACACCTCCGTGCGCTGGCGCGCAAGGGCGTGATCGAGCTGGCCGCCGGCGCGTCGCGCGGCATTCGCTTGCTCGGCATCGACGATGCGCCGCACCAGTTCACGCTGCCGCACGCCGGCCTGATGCAACTGTCGCTGCCGCTCGTCGGCCGGGTGGCGGCCGGTAGCCCGATCCTCGCGCAGGAGCACATCTCGCAGCATTACGCGTGCGATCCCGCGCTGTTCACGAGCAAGCCCGACTACCTGCTGAAGGTGCGCGGCCTGTCGATGCGCGACGCCGGCATTCTCGACGGCGACCTCCTCGCCGTGCAGAAGCGCACGGAAGCGAAGGACGGCCAGATCATCGTCGCGCGTCTGGGCGACGACGTCACGGTCAAGCGCCTGATGCGCCGGCCCGGCGGCCTCGAGCTGATCGCGGAGAACCCGGATTACGAAAACATCTTCGTCAAGGCCGGCAGCGCGGAATTCGCGCTGGAAGGCATCGCCGTCGGGCTGATCCGCTCGGGCGAACTCTGACAATCGGTCTCGCTGAGGAGAACACCATGGAACGCCTTTCCCGTTTGCTGCCTTTCCGTCAATTCGGTCGCCTGCGTCACCTGCGCGGCCGCACGCCCTGTGCGCCGCTGTCCGCCGCGGCGCCCGTGGTGAACCAAGAAGTCGCAGTTGAACGGCAGGCGTCCCTGCTGCCGTCGGCGCTTCCCGCGTTCGCGCGGGTCTCGCTGAACGCCGGCCTGAATCACGCGGAACCGGCGCGCCGTGCGCCCGTGCGCGTCTATCACGGTCGGTCGCGCCTGATCATGGTCGGGACGATCGATGCCGTGTGCCGGATGATCGATCGCTGCATCGACGAGGAACGATCATCCACGCACGGCGGTCTCTGATTGCGGAACCTGTCCGCACCGGAGGCATCGTGACTGGATCGTCGGGCCGCGCGTGGCGGCTCAAGCCCTTGCTGATCGTCGTGCTGGCCGTCGCCGTCCTGGCGGCGGTCGGCTATGCCTACGCGTCGCCGTACGTCGCGCTAGGCCGCCTGAAATCGGCGATCGACGCGCGCGATGCGCAAGCGGTCAGCGAATATGTCGACTTTCCGTCGCTGCGCATCAGCCTGAAGCAGCAGGTCACGGAAGAGTTGATGCGCCGGATCGACGCGGTGAAGAAGGACAATCCGTTCGCGGTGATTGGGGCGCTGATCGGATCTGCGTTGATCGGCCCGCTGGTCGATGCCTATGCGACACCGGAAGGTGTGGCGGCGTTGATGAGCGGCATCCCGCCGCGCGGTAATCCGGGCGAGCGGCCCCCCGAATGGTCGGGCCCGCCGTCAGGCGGTGCGCCCGGCAACGCACCGGCCGCGCCGCCGGCCAATCCGGCTAGCGCACCCGTGCCGGGCAGCAATGCCACCGCTGCGGCTGCGCCTGCGCCCGCACCAGCGAGCGCGAGCGATACGGGTCATCCGCAGCAAACGAGTGCCGGCTACCGGAATATCGATGAATTCGTCGTGACCTACCAGCGCAGCGCCGACGGCACGCGCTATGCGGCGGTCTTCCGCCGCTTCGGCCTGTTCTCGTGGAAGCTGTCCGCGATCGACCTGCACGCCTGAGCAATCGCAGTGGCGGTCGCGGTCGATGCCGCCGATGCGGCACTGCGCGCGACCGCGCGTGAACCGCCGGCAATCCGGCCGTTCACGCGATCACTGCGTTACTTGCCGTTCGCGGTGGCCGCTTCGCGTTCGCGCGCCATCTCGGCCTTTTGCTCTTCGGCCGACGAACACGCGACCAGAATGCTGCAGTTCACGCGATCGAGCAGTTGCGTGTTGCCCGACCCCATCCACCATCTCGACAACCCGCTGCGGCACCGATGGCCGACGACGACGAGGTCGGCCTTCAACTCCGTCGCGAGATTCGCGATTTCGTCGATCGGATAGCCGAACGCGAAATGGCCTTCCGCCTGAACGCCACGCTCGCGCAGCCAGTTCACGCCTTCCTGCAGGATCTCGCGCGCGGTTTCCTCGAAGCGGCCGCACGCGACGTCGGTCAGCAACCCTGCGCTTTGCGCGATGCTCGAGCGCATGTCGACGACCGACAGCAAGTGCGTTTCCGCCTTCAGGTCCAGCGCGAGATTTGCACCGCACCGCAATGCCTTGCGTCCCTCGAGCGTGCCGTCGTAGCACAGCAGAATCTTGTTGTAGCTAGCCATGAAACCTCCCTATCGCGACTACGTGCCCTATGCACTCATCATGGTGCGCCGCAATTCAGGACGCAAGGGATGGAAAACGCTGATTCGCCACGCGGGGCGCGTCGGCGATGATGCGGTGCACGATCCGTGCGCCCATGCACCGTGCCGCGCCGGCATGCGCTGAAGAGACGCAGCCGATGCACTAGAATGGCCCGTTCGTGCCCTCGACGTGCGTTCGCTCCGGTCATGCTCATGTGACACGCATTCGCCCGATCCGTTCGCCGGCCGGCATGCCCCGCGGGCCGGCCGCGAAACGTGTCCGCGCCCGCTTACAACGACAACCTGCCCATGTCCGTTGCACCGATCGATTTCCGGAACGTCGAAAAACGCTATGGCGACAAGCTCGTCGTCAACGACCTGTCCTTCCACGTACAGGCCGGCGAATGCTACGGCCTGCTCGGGCCGAACGGCGCCGGCAAGACCACGACGCTGAAGATGCTGCTCGGCCTCGTCTATCCCGATGCCGGCGCCATTTCGCTGTGCGGCGAACCGGTTCCGACACGCGCGCGGCATGCGCGCCGGCGCGTCGGTGTCGTCCCGCAGTTCGACAACCTCGATCCGGACTTCACGGTCCGCGAAAACCTGCTCGTGTTCAGCCGCTATTTCGGGATGTCGGCGCAGGCTGCGCGCGCGCTGGTGCAGCCGCTGCTCGAATTCGCGAAGCTGGAAAACAAGGCCGATGCAAAGGTGGGCGAGCTGTCGGGCGGGATGAAGCGGCGTCTGACGCTCGCCCGCGCGCTCGTCAACGATCCCGACGTGCTGGTGCTCGACGAGCCGACGACGGGCCTCGATCCGCAGGCGCGGCACCTGATGTGGGAGCGGTTGCGCTCGCTGCTCGCGCGCGGCAAGACGATCCTGATCACCACGCATTTCATGGAGGAAGCCGAACGCCTGTGCGACCGGCTGTGCGTGATCGAGGAAGGCCGCAAGATCACCGAAGGCGCGCCGCATGCGCTGATCGAGTCCGAGATCGGCTGCGACGTGATCGAGATCTACGGGCCCGACCCGGTCGCGTTGCGCGACGAACTGGCGCCGTTCGCGAAGCACACCGAGATCAGCGGCGAAACGCTGTTCTGCTACGTGACCGATCCCGAGCCGCTCAGTGCGCGACTCAAGGGGCGCACGGGGTTGCGCTATCTGCATCGTCCGGCCAATCTGGAAGACGTATTCCTGCGGCTCACGGGCCGCGAAATGCAGGACTGATCGATCATGGACGCACGCAACTATTCCGCCGCCGCGCCGTCCGCGCCGCCACGCGAGTCACGCTTCGCGATCGCACTGCCCGCGAACGCGACCAACTGGATCGCCGTATGGCGGCGCAACTACCTCGTGTGGCGCAAGCTCGCGCTCGCCTCACTGTTCGGCAATCTCGCCGATCCGATGATCTACCTGTTCGGGCTGGGGTTCGGGCTCGGCCTGATGCTCGGCCACGTCGACGGCGTGTCGTATATCGCGTTCCTCGCCGCCGGCACGGTCGGTTCGAGCGTGATGATGTCCGCGAGCTTCGAGTCGATGTACTCGGGCTTCTCGCGGATGCACGTGCAGCGCACCTGGGAAGCGATCATGCACACGCCGCTCTCGCTGGGCGACATCGTGCTCGGCGAGATTGTCTGGGGTGCGAGCAAGGCGCTGTTGTCGGGCGTCGCGATCATGCTCGTCGCGGGCCTGCTCGGCTATGCGCACTTTCCGTCGATGCTCGCGGCGCTGCCCGTGATCGCGCTCGCCGGCCTCGCGTTCGCAAGCACCGCGATGATCGTCACGGCGCTCGCGCCGTCCTACGACTTCTTCATGTTCTATCAGACGCTCGTGCTGACGCCGATGCTGCTGCTGTCGGGCGTGTTCTTCCCGATCACGCAGTTGCCGCCGATCGCGCAGCGCGCGGCGCACGTGCTGCCGCTCGCGAACGCGGTCGAACTGATCCGGCCCGCGATGCTCGGCAGGCCGGCGACGGACGTCGGCCTGCATCTCGCGGTGCTCGCCGGCTATGCAATCGGCGGATTCGTGGTCTGCGCGTGGCTGTTCCGGCGGCGGATGATGCGCTGACGGCCGGCGCGCCGGGCGCCGGCCCAATGCGAAGACTTTGAGACGACGTTACTCGTCGTCATCGCTCCACGGGATCTCGACGTCGGTCAGGAATGCGACGGTCGCCAGCGGGCCGCCTTCCTGGCGACCGAGCTTGCCGTCGGCACGATGCCATTCGACGCGGAATTGCGTACCCGGATCGTCGGCAATCAGATAGACCGCACGCAGCTCTTCCGCGTCGGCTTCGTCGACCGGGCCGTCGAACGACACCAGCATCTTCTGCGGCCACAGGCCGTTCACCGGATCGTAAATGCGGTCGCCCTGCGGAATCTCGATACTGGCCTCGACGCCGATCGTGGCGGAGGCCTCGATGATCATCGTGCCGAGCGCGTTCAGCACGGCAGTCGCCCGCGCGGAATTGGCCTGGCGGATCGCGAGATCGCCGCGCGTCAGCGCCTTTTCGAGTCGAGGATGAATCTTCGGTTGGGTCATGCGTTTTCCTGTTTGCTTCTTGTAAAGGGCACCGCACGCGTGAAGCGGCGGCGCCGGATGAATACGACGATCAAGCGACGGGATCAGTCTGCGCGCGGCGCAGCGGCCATCCCGCAGGCCCGGTCGGCGGCTGCCGGCCATGCGCGCCGGCTGGCCGTCCCGTGCGTCGCCGTCAGAACCCGAACGCGATCGCGAGCAGCCCGCTCGCGATCCCGAACACGACCACGAGGGCCGTGACGATCGCCAGCATGTACGGCTTGAACGAACGCGCGAGCATCGCGAGCGACGGCACGCTGATCGGCGGCAGCGTCATCAGCAGCGCGGCGGCCGGGCCGACACCCATGCCGAGCGACAGCATCGCCTGGATGATCGGCACCTCGCCGGCCGTCGGGATCACGAACAACGTGCCCGCGACCGCGAACGCGATGATCCAGCCGAGATGGTTGCCGATGTCCGGGCCGATATGCGGGAACAGCCATGCGCGTGCCGCGCCGAGCAGCAGCACGAGCACGATGTATTCGGGCACGAGCCGCACGGCCATGCGCGCGAGCAGCTTGATCCAGCGGACGAACGGATTGCCGGCCGCGGCCTGCCCGGCCGCCAGCGCAGCGAGTTGCGCGTCGTCGATGCCGCGGTCCTCGGGACGCGCGATGCGGTTCAGCAGATAGCCGATCCCGAACACCATCGCAATGCCGAGCACCAGCCGCAGTACGCTCCAGTGCCAGCCGAGCACGAAGCCCATGAACACCAGCGCGGCCGGATTCAGCACCGTGTTGCCGAGCCAGAACGCGACCGCGCCGCCCGGCGACGCGTGCCGCGCGCGCAGGCCGGCGACGACCGGCGCCGCGCAGCAGGTGCACATCATGCCGGGCAGCGACAGCAGGCCGCCCGCGGCGACACTGCCGAAGCCCGTGCGACCGAGCACGCGTGCGACCCAGTGCGCGGGCAGCAGCGCCTGCACGGCCGAACCGAGCAGCAGGCCGAGCACCATCGCCTGCCAGATCGCCTTGCCGTATGCCCATGCGTAGTCGAGCGCCGCCTTCAGCGACGGCTCGGGCGCAGTCGCCGACGTGCCCATCAGGATCGACTGGCCGATCGAATGATGCTCGGCGGCGACGAATGCCTTGTTGTAGTACGGGAACCATTTCACGTAGAACAGTCCCGCGACTGCGATCAGCAGGAAGGTCATCCAGCCGAGCGCCGGATTGGGTTGGGTGCGTGTGGTCGTCATCGTGTGGTGGTCGATTGGTTTGTGTCGGTGTCGGATCCTGCTGCGTCGCCGGCGACGGGCGACGCCGGGAGCCCGGAGCGCGCGAGCGCGTCGAGCAGCGCGCGCGCCTGCTGGCGCACGTCGGCCGCATTCGGCCGGAATGTGAACGTCAGCACGCGGTTCGATTTGTCGTACGACGAACGATAGGTGCGTGCATACGCAGGATCGTAATGCTTGTCGATCAGCGTGCCGAACAGTTCAGCACGCGCGTTCGCGTCGATCAGTGCGTTCCAGCGCGCGACCTCTTCCCGGCTGTGCAGGCCGATCAGTCGATGCAATTGCGCCTTGAACGCGGCCGGGTCGTCGAACAGGTGGGCATAGTCGTCGAGCAGGAACGCGATGCGTTCGTCATGCTCGGCCTCGACCTGCACCCACGGCCCCGCGCGAAACGCGTCCATCAGCGCGAGCGGCAATTGCACGAGCCCGATCTTGCGGCTTTCCGATTCGACGAAGACGGGCCATGCGGGGTCGAAACGCTCGAGCGTTCCGACGAGGCCCGAATCGAACGACTTCTGCGCGGGCTGCGGCACGCCCGGCAATGCACCGAGCAGCGAGCCGCGGTGGCAGGCGAGCGCCTCGAGATCGAGCGTCTGCGCCCCTTCGTCGCGCAGCGCGTTCAAGAGCCGCGTCTTGCCGCAGCCCGTATGGCCGACGAGCGCGATGTAGCGGAACCGCGTGGGCAGCGTGTCGAGCGTCGCGCACACCGAGCGGCGGTATGCCTTGTAGCCGCCGTCGAGCTGCCGCGCCTGCCAGCCGATCAGGTTGAACCAGGTCGTCATCGAGCCCGAGCGCTTGCCGCCGCGCCAGCAGTAGATCAGCGGCCGCCAGTTACGCGGACGGTCGGCGAACGTAGTGTCGAGATGGCGCGCGATGTTGCGTGCGACCATCGCCGCGCCGACGCGCGTCGCTTCGTACGGCGACACCTGACGGTACATCGTGCCGACGATCACGCGCTCCTCGTTGCTGAGCACGGGCGCGTTCAGCGCGCCGGGGATATGATCCTCGGCGAACTCGAGCGGCGTGCGCACGTCGATGATCTCGTCGAACTCGCCGGCGCGATCGAGGGTGACAATCAGGTTCTTCAATTTGGCGTCGAACAGGGGCGATGCGGCTCGGTGAGCCGCACGGGCACGGAAGGCGGATTCGCGATTATCTCATGCCCGGGCGTCTCGGGCCGCGCGCGGCAACGGGCGGGGGCGACGCGGCGCTCATCACGTCGACCAGATGGTCGCGAAACGCGCGTACCGACGCGGGCAGGTCGCGCCCCGCCATGGTCTGCACCTGGATGCTGCGCTCGCGCAACTGCGGGTTCGTGACGGGCACGACGACGAAGCCGTCCGAGTCGAAGCGGTCGCGCACCGACAACAGCCCCGTGAACATCACCGCACCGGTACGCTGCGCATAGCGGTACATCACTGCGGTGTTGTTGCTGGTCAGTTCCGGCTCGAGCATGAGCCCGTCGAGCACGCACGCGATGTCGATCAGCTGGCGCACCGTCGTGCCGGCCTCCGGCAGCACATGCGGGTGCCGCGCGACGTCGGCGAGCGACACCGAGTCGCGCGCCGCGAGCGGATGGTCGCGCCGCACGAGCGCGAAGACCGGCGCACGCTCCGTATGTTCCACGCGCACGCCGTGCTCCGGCGCCAGGCTGAACGTCAGCCCGATGTCGGCGTCGCCGTCGCGCACGCGCCGCGTCGCCTCCGCCGGCGACACGACCCACACCGAGAAATCGACGCCCGGGTGGCGCGCCTTGAAGCCCGCGAGCGCGCCCGGCAGGAAATCGATCGCGAACCCTTCCGAGCAGGCGATCTTCAGCAGGCTGCCGTGCAGCGCTTCCAGACCGCCGATTTCCTTCATCACGTGCTCGGCCTCCAGCAGGCTGCGCTGCGCGAAGCCCAGCAGCCGTTCGCCGGCCTCCGACAGCGTCATCCCGCGCGGCCGCCGCTCGAACAGCGGCGCGCCGAGCTCGCTCTCGAGCTTCGCGATCTGCCGGCTGATCGCCGAGACGGCCACGTGCAGCCGCGCCGATGCGTCGCTGATCGACCCGGTGCGCGCCACTTCGACGAAGTACCGGAGCGCAAGACCATGCAGGAAAGCCGCCATCGTTCTGTCTCCGGGCCCGCCGTCCGGGCCGCTTTGCTTTGCCTTTTCGGCAACGAAATGTTCGAAATTCGATCATTGTGACAAAAAAAACGGCTTCCTAGAATCGATCGCACTCCCCGCCGTGCGCGCCGCGCCCGCCGGAAAACCGACAAAGGAGACATGTCTTGAGCCGTATCACCGCCATCCAGCACGCGCTGAACCAGTTCGAATCGGGCGCCTTCTTCACCACCCTGAGCCGCCGCGTCGGCCTGCGCACCGAGAGCCAGGACAGCGGCGCGGGCGCCGCATTGCGCGCCTACCTGACCGACGAGATCGCGCCGGAAGCCGCGCGCCTCGGCTTCACGTCGCGGATCGTCGAGAACCCCGTCGTCGGCGGCGGGCCGTTTCTGCTCGCGTCGCGCCACGAGGACGACGCGCTGCCGACCGTCCTGATCTACGGCCACGGCGACGTCGTGCGCGGCTACGACGCGCAATGGCGCGCGCCGCTGTCGCCGTGGACGCTGACCGTCGACGGCGATCGCTGGTATGGCCGCGGCAGTGCCGACAACAAGGGCCAGCACACGATCAACCTGGCCGCGCTGGCGAGCGTGCTCGACGCGCGCGGCGGCCGGCTCGGCTTCAACGCGAAACTGCTGATCGAGATGGGCGAGGAAACGGGTTCGCCGGGCCTCGACGCGCTGTGCCGCCAGGAGCGCGACGCGCTCGCGGCGGACGTGCTGATTGCGTCCGACGGGCCGCGCGTCACCGCCGAACGCCCGACCGTGTTCCTCGGCTCGCGTGGCGCGTTCAACTTCAAGCTGAGCCTGCGCGCCCGCGACGGCGGCCATCACTCCGGCAACTGGGGCGGCCTACTGCGCAACCCGGCGACCGTGCTCGCGAACGCGCTCGCGAGCCTCGTCGACGCGCGCGGCGCGATCCGCGTGGCGGGCCTGCGCCCGCCGCCGATCCCG